>DATLIL010000750.1:0-4000 GCA_035539475.1 Polyangiaceae bacterium | reverse complement strand
CCACATGGTTGCGACGTGCCTGGGACGCGAGTTGTTGATTCAGGAATTGACCGATGGGACGGCTTCCGTCAACGCAAATCGTGGTCAAAACGCGGTGTTTACTGCGGTCTGCGCGGGGTTAACAAACATGTTTGCCTACGTTTTCGCTTGCGACGAAGTGCGTGCATGTTAGTTTTGACTGAGCTCTTCGTGCTCGTTGTCGCGACGGAAATGCTGCTCCTGTTGCGCTAGAAGTGGCTGTTTTTAAGGCTCTGCTTGCTGCGCGCTCGCAGAGAACTCACACTCAGAGGTCTGCACTCATGATGCATCGCAACATTTCGTTGGTCGCCTGTGCGCTGTGGCTTTCGGTCGGTTGCATCGGCCCGCAAGGCGCGCAGCAATGCAAAGAACCCAGCAGTGGCAGCGGCGACACGGCATCTGCCGAAGGTGAGTCGACTGCCGAAGCTCCCACGCTGACCGAGGCCGTGATTCCCAAGGGCACGTTGATCTGGGACGGCCAGGGCATCTCCAACCTGCCCGACAGCATCGAGCCGCCCGGCAGCTGGTTCGTCTACAGCGATAATACTGCCGCGGGAACGAAGAACCCGCCCACGGTCGACGAGTTCACCAAGGCCATCGAGAACGGCGTGCTGCACACCTGGGGCAAGGGCTACACCGAGTGGGGCGGCGGCGTCGGCACCAACCTCGTGGGCTCCCCCGTGCTCACGCCCGTGGACGCCTCGAAGTACAAGGGCATCAAGTTCAAGGCCTCTGGCTCGACGCCGATGAAGTTCCTGGTCGGCTCGGTCGCCACCATGCCGGAGTTCGGTCGCTGCAAGAAGTGCTACGACCACCACCGCATCATCATCAGCGACCTCAGCAAAGAGCCAAAAACCTACGAGATCAAGTGGGACGACCTCAAGCAGACGGGCTGGGGCGACAAGGCCAAGTTCGATACCAAGCTGATCGTCGCTCTGAACTTCACGTCGAAGGACGCCATGTCCTGGGACTTCACCATCGACGACGTCGCGTTCTTGGAGTGACCCTCAACCTACGAGGTCATCGAGTGAAGCTCCTTTCGGCGTCCGGCTTGCTCCTGCTGGTGGCATGCTCGCGTGGCTCGTACCAGCACGAGGACGCGCCGTCGGGTTCCGGTGGCGGCGCTTCGACGCCCGATCTGCCCGAGAATGCAGAGTTCGCGCTGGGCGCAGAGTTCGACGGACCTTGCGAGCGCTCGGACGCGATCGACGTCAACCTGGGTAATGCGCCGGAGAGCTTCGTGCGCGCCGCGTACTGCCAGGTGAACGGCGTCGAGCCCGACGCCGCCGTCGTCAGCGACTGGTCGCAAAAGCTCCGCACGGTGGCGTACGTGCGGCGCGTCGACGTCGTTCGTAGCCTGTGCGAAGCGGCCGCGCGTACCTGCACGCTGAGCTACTCCGACCCCTGGCAAGAGCAGGTCTCACTGACCGCCAGCTGCCAGCGCACGGGCACGCGCGACGTCGGCGCCGTGCTGATGTTCTGGAGCGACTGCCCGAACGGCGCCAACTGCACCATGGATTGGGCCAACACGCATACGAGCGGCATGAACGCGCGGCACGCGTTGTTCGGCTTCGGCGACGTGGCCGCAGGCTTCTATAACCCGGACAATCCAGGGTTTTGGCGGCGAGAGCTGCTCGACGCGCGCTGGGCGGGCATGCAGTTCTTGCTGCCCAACACCTACGGTCCGGACATGGCCGAGCTGCCCGTGCTGGTCGACGCGCTGGACGACATCGGCGGCGGCATCCAGATTGGCATGTTCGACGATACCTGGGGCTGGGGGCGCGGCGATTCGCCGCCCTGGAACCAGCAGCCGAACATGGCCGACGTCGAGAACAGCGCTCAGCTCATCTACCAGAACAAGTGGAAGGCGTTCTTCCAGGCCATCCCCGAGCAGTACTGGTACCGCGTGCAAGAGCGGCCGTTCATCTACTTCTACAACGCGGGCACGCTCAAACCTCAGGATCAGTCGTCGGGCGTGATCGCGCGCATGAAGCAGCTCTTCGCCGCCGACTTCGGCGTCGAGCCGTTCGTCGCCGTCGACCACGCTTTCTTCGCCGACGACAACACCGTGAACGTGGCCGACTCCGAGTTCACCTGGAACACGTTCAGCGGCAACGCGATGAGCCTGACCAACCACCACGGCGTGAGCCACGCTCATTTCATGGCCAAGTGGGACTCGCTGGGCCGCGACAGCAAGGGCACCATCGCCGACGGCGGTGACCGCATCATCAAGGGCCCCGAGCTCTTGCAGCAGTACCTGGACGCCTCCAGCACTGCGAACGTCGCCGTCGTGGCCACCTGGAACGACCTCGGTGAGGGCACCGGGATCAACCGCAACTACGACTACTACCACCAGGGCCAGTGGCTGGCCCCGAACCACTTCTTGCGCGTGATCCGCGACGCGCAGTGCTCGAATTAGGCGGGAAAGCTGGGGCGGGACGCTCGCTCGAGCGCGCCCCCTCCCGCTATCGCCCGTTCCTGGACTAGGCTCGCCCCGCCCCAGAGAAGCGAGGAAAGACCATGGCCAATCCATTCGTGCACATCGAGCTCAGCAGCAGCGACTTGAAAAAGGCGGAGAAGTTCTACAGGAGCATCTTCGGCTGGAAGCTGCAGAACCGACCCGAGTTCGACTACACCATGATCGACGTCGGCAACGGCGGCGTGGGCGGCGGCATGCAGACCCAGCGCCAGCCCGGTGCGCCGAGCGCGTGGCTGCCGTACGTCGAGGTCGACGACGTCAAGGCGACGGTCGCGAAGGCGGCCAAGAACGGCGCGAAGGTCATGCTGCCCTACATGGACATCGGCGAGAGCATGGGCGCGATCGGCGTCTTCTCCGATCCTACCGGCGCCGTGATCGGTGTCTGGCAGAAGGGTGCAGCCGTGGCAGCGGCCAAGCCCGAGAAGCCCGCCAAGGCCAAGGCAGCCAAGCCGAAGAAGCCGGTCAAGGTCGCGGCCAAGACCGTGAAGGCCGCCGCCAAGCTGGTGCAGGACGCCGCCAAGAAGATCGCGAAGAAGGCCAAGAAGGTCACCGGTCGCGGCAAGAAGTAAGGCGACCTCACCGTCGTCCTTGAATCGCTCCGCGAGGAGTGCGATGCGCGCGCCATGGGCCTTCGCCGTGGCGCCGTCACCTTCACCCGCCTGTTCGTAACGGGAAAGCCGCCGCGCGATCTGCGCAAGCGCTACCTCGACGCCGTACGGCTTCGGGCCTTTCAGCCGCTAAAACCGGAGGACGAGGCGTCCGAGGCCGTCGGCTGGTGCGTGCTGGAGCGGCCTTTCGACCTCGATTTCGAGCCCGACAAGCTGTTTTACGACCGCTTCGTGCTGCTCGGCCTGCGCGTCGACAAGTGGCGCATTCCGGGCGCCCTGCTGCGCGCACAGGTGGCCGACGAGGAGCAGCGCATGCTGTCGCGCGCGGGTCGCGAGAAGCTCACGCGCGCCGAGCGCGAGGACGTCAAGCTGCGCGTGATCGCCCGGCTGCGGCGCAAGTTGCCGCCCGCGTCGCGCGCCTTCGACGCCTGCTGGGATCTCGACGCCGGAACGGTCTGGCTCTTCACACACTCGCAGCGCGTCATCGCCGAGTTCAGCGCTCTGTTCGAGAAGACGTTTGGCTTCGAGCCCGTGCAGGACAGCCCCTACGCCGCCGCCTGCCGCGCCGAGCTGCCCAAGGCGCTGCAGTCCAAGCTCGAGCAGGTCGAGCCGACGAGCTTCGGCCAGGGCCGCAAGAAGCTCGCTCTGGCACCGGCAGAAGAGCCCGCACCCGCCGCCGGCAAGGACGAGGAACAGGAAGGGGAAGAGGACGACGACGTGCTCGAGCGCATCGAGACCACGCGCTTTCTCGGCGCGGAGTTCCTGCTCTGGATCTGGCTGCGCGCGGAGCTCGTTTCCGAGGAGCTCTCGCTCGGCGAGCTCGGCGAGGCGGAAGCCTGGCTGGAGAAGAAGCTGGCCTTCGAGCACGTGCTCGACAGAACCGAGAGGGTGACGA
>DATLIL010000749.1:0-14680 GCA_035539475.1 Polyangiaceae bacterium | reverse complement strand
GCCTGGGGCCCAGGGGTCGGGGGATCGAGTCTGACAAAAGAGAAAGGGCCGGACGCTTCGAAGAGCGCCGGCCCTTTGTCTTCGTTCTACGCGGCGGTGATCAACCGGCGGGCGCGGGCGCCGCAGGTGCTGCACTGAAGTCGTAAACGAACGTTGCGTCGCCGTCGTTGTTGTCCGGCGGCGTCAGCACCAGACCACCGAGCGCGTTCACCACGCAGTTGGTGAGCGACTCGGGAGCCGTCGTGCCGGCGGGCACGGGGGCGACGCTGGTGATCTGCCCGGTCTCTTTCGCGACCGTGAAGTGCACCGTGACGCGACCCGTGAGGTCCTTGTTTGCCTTGAGCTCGTTGTCGTAGCAGGCCTTGATGTCCGCGCTGCGCGTCTCGAGCACCGCGGCGGTGTCGTCGCGATACTTCTCGGGGCTGCGAGCGTGGAACGAGCAGGCCGTGCTGGCCGCCGCGAGAGCGAGCAGGCTTAGCTTGATGAGCGTCTTTGCCATGTTCATCTCCATTTTCCTTGGGCGACCGGAAGCTACTTCTTCTCGGCTTCCTTCTTCTTCTCGTCCTTCTTCTCTTCGGCCTTCTCGTCCTTGGGCGCCGGCGGCTTCTGCGGAACGGCCTTTTCTTCCAGGACCTTTTCCTTGCCGGTCTTCGGGTCGATCTCGACCTTCTTCATCTTCACGTCTTGCTCGACGATCACGAACTCGACGCGGCGGTTCTTCTCGCGACCCTCTTCCGTCTTGTTGTCGCCGATCGGCTTGGTCACGCCGAAGCCCTTGGCCGTCAGCACTTTGGCGTCGACGCCTTCCTTGTCGACGAGGTGCTTCATCACCGACTTGGCGCGCTCGTCGGAGAGCTTCATGTTCGCCTTGGCATCGCCTTCGGCGGAAGCGTGACCCTCGATCGAGAGCTTCTTGATGTGGGGGTTCTTCTTGATGACGTCCCCAATCTCTTTGAGCAGCTCGAACGAGGCCGGCAGGATCGTCGCCTTGGCAACCTCGAACTGAATCTTCTCCTTGATCTCGATCTTGTTGTCGCGAACTTCCACGCGCTTCGGCGGCTCCGGCGGCGGCGGCGGCGGCTCTTCCTTCTTTGGCGGAGGAGGCGGCGGCGGCGGATTGCCGACGATGCTGAATGCGTTCTGTCCCGCGAAAACCCTGGTTCCGCTGCAACCAACGAGCAGCGCCGCGCTGGTTAGCGCAAGTGTGAAAAGGACTGGCTTAGAGCCCGTGCGAAAGTGTTGCATGGGTAGACTCCCCTGGTTTTAGTGACCAGTTTCCCGGACATACGGTCCGAGCGGCGTCTCTTTTCCCATTCACTGCCGCTGCGCGTCAACCCCGTCGACCGAAATTCAGCGCCCGAATAAACCGAGCGGCCGACCCATGGCTGCCAGTTAAGGCTGTGATTCGACGTAGTTTTCTCGATCGCCGGCAGCGTGGATTACGGCATGGATTCTCACCCGAACAGTGCCGTACGTGAAAAAACAAATTTCCGAGCTCACCCGAGGGCGAGGGGGCGAGGCTGATGGCGAGCAGGGCCCGCTGGCCAGGTGAACGCGGCGTGGCGCGGCGCCACCCGGAGCTGGCGCGTGGCGTTCGAGTTGCCGCGCTCGCGCGTGCGTGCGGCATGGGCGTCGTCGAGCTTCCCCTTCAATGATGTCCGTGGCCCTGGCGAGCCCCGGGTCAGGCCTTACCTTGGATGCTGACCGGCAGGTGCTCAATGGACACCAGGGTGTGGCCCAACCTCGAGGCTCCGAGCGCGGCAGCGACGAGCAGCATGCTCCAGCTCCTCAGCCAGATCGTCGGTAAGACCACGCTGGCGCTGGCGCCGATGGTCAACCACTGGTGGCAAGTCACGTTGCGGGTCAGCGCTCGAGGGCTGACGACGGGTGCCATTCCCTACGGCACGGGCGAGTTCGACGTGGAGTTCGACTTGATCGCCCACGAGGTCGTGATCCGGACCTCCGCCGGCACGAGCGAGCGCATCCCGCTCGCATCGGGGACAGTCGCAGCGTTTCACCAACACTACTTTTCCGCGCTGCGACGCCTCGGCATCGAGGTGACGATCCGTCCGCTGGCGGTCGAGATCCCCGAGACGATCTGGCTCGACTCCGACACCACTCACCGCGAGTACGATCCGGATTGGGCCAACCGCTTCCTCCTCGCGCTGCAGGCCGCGGAGCGCGCGTTCAGCGAGTTTCGCGGCGGTTTTCTCGGCAAGGTGAGCCCGGTACAGTTCTTCTGGGGCAGCTTCGACCTGGCGGTGACCCGCTTCTCGGGACGTGCGGCGCCGACTCACCCTGGCGGCGCGCCGCACTGCCCCGACTACGTGATGATCGAAGCGTACTCGCAGGAGGTCAGCAGCGCGGGCTTCTGGGCGGGTGATGCACGATTCCCCGAGCCCGCCTTCTACTCCTACGCCTATCCGGAGCCTGAAGGGTTCCGTAGCGCGAGAGTCGAGCCCGATGACGCGCGCTACCTCCAGGCCCTGGGGGAGTTCGTGCTCCCGTATGCTGCCGTTCGCAGCGCGCGCTCGCCGCAGCGCGAAGTGTTGGCTTTCCTGAACACCACCTACGAGGCCGCCGCCGAGCTCGCCGGCTGGGATCGCGCAACCCTCGAGATCGCCAAGGTGGCGTCAGCTCCAAAACCAGTGGAGGAGGCTCATGACCGAAATCTGCGAACATCTCAGCCAGGCCGCCGAGCGCCCGCGCGGCGTGGCGCCGAGCAGTGAAGGCTGCGCCGAGTGCCTGGCCATGGGCAGCGACTGGGTACACCTGCGCCTGTGCCTGACCTGCGGTCACGTTGGCTGCTGCGACAACTCCCCGAACCGTCACGCCACCAGGCACTACCACGAGACAAAACACCCCGTCGCGCGCTCGTACGAGCCCGGCGAGACCTGGGGCTACTGCTACGCCGATCGCATCTTCGTCGACGAGATACCGGCGCGTCCCAAGGAGGCCGCGCCGGTTCATTATTACGCGCCTTGAGTCAGTTCTCGATGAACGACTTCAGCTGCTTGGAGCGGCTGGGGTGGCGCAGCTTGCGGAGCGCCTTGGCCTCGATCTGACGGATGCGCTCGCGCGTGACCTCGAAGTCCTGACCGACCTCTTCGAGAGTGTGGTCGCTCTTCTCGCCGATGCCGAAGCGCATGCGCAGGACCTTTTCCTCGCGCGGCGTCAGCGTCTTCAAGACCTTACGGGTCTGCTCGCTGAGGTTCATGCTGATCACGGCCTCGGCCGGGCTGACCACGCTCTTGTCCTCGATGAAGTCGCCCAGGTGGCTGTCCTCTTCCTCGCCGATCGGCGTCTCGAGGCTGATCGGCTCCTTGGCGATCTTCAGGACCTTGCGCACCTTGTCGAGCGGCAGCTCCATCTTCTCGGCGATCTCTTCCGGGGTCGGCTCGCGGCCGAACTCCTGAACCAGGTAGCGCGAGGTGCGGATGAGCTTGTTGATCGTCTCGATCATGTGCACGGGGATGCGGATCGTGCGGGCCTGATCGGCGATGGCGCGGGTGATGGCCTGACGGATCCACCACGTGGCGTAGGTGCTGAACTTGTAGCCGCGCTTGTACTCGAACTTGTCGACGGCCTTCATCAGGCCGATGTTGCCCTCCTGGATCAGGTCCAGGAACTGCAGGCCGCGGTTCGTGTACTTCTTGGCGATCGAGACCACCAGGCGGAGGTTCGCTTCCACGAGCTCGGCCTTGGCGCGCTCGGCCTTGCGCTCGCCAGCGCGGATGGCCTGGTAGGTGCGGAGCAGGTCGTCGACGTCGATCTTGAGCTCGGCCTCGACGCCCTTCACGCCCTTATCGGCGCCTTCGCCGTCGTCCTCGTCGCGGCGGGGTAGGGCGTCGTCGTCCTCGTCCTTGGCCTCGCGGATGCGCTTCTTGAGCTCCGTCTTCGAGGCCGCGGTCATCTCGTCGAGCTCGACGCGCTTGCCCTGTGAGCGGTAGACGCGCTCGATGATCGACTTGAGCTTGGAGACGATCTTGTCGATCGTCTTCTTGTTCAGACGCATCTCCTGCAGCGTCTTGACCAGCTCTTTCTTGTTCTCGATGACTTCCTTGTCGATCGCCTTGCGCCGCACGTCGGGGGCGCCCTTGCGCTCGTCGTGGAGCTCGTTGTTCTTCTTGTCCAACCGCTTGACCTTGTCGATCAGGCGGATGATTCGGCGATCGGCCTCTTCCTCGTCGAACTCGTGCTCCTCGTCCTCGGCGTCGCGCACGATGTCCTTGACGCGGATCTTGTGCGCCTTCAGCCGCTCGCCGATCTCGATGATCTCGCGCACGGCAATGGGGCTGGAGAGGATGGCCGAGAGGACCTCGTTTTCGCCTTCCTCGATGCGCTTGGCGATCTCGACCTCGCCCTCGCGCGTGAGCAGCGCCACGCTGCCCATCTTGCGCAGGTACATGCGCACGGGATCGTTCGACTTGTAGTACTCGTCGTCCTCGGTCTTGGGCGCGGTGCTCGGCGAGGGACGATCCATCATGTCGTCGCCGTCGCCCTTGGCGGCCGGCTTCTGACCGTCTTCTTCGCCACCCGTGCGGTGCGGCGCGATCTTGATGTTGCTGGCGTCGTCGACGACCTCGATCTCCTCGTCGTCGAGGGCCGACAGCACGTCGTCCATCTGATCGGGGCCGACGTCCTCGGTGGGCAGCGCCTCGTGCACGTCGTCGTACGTGAGGAAGCCCTTCGTCTTCCCCAGGTTGACGAGCTGCTCCTTCACCTTGCCGTTGCCACCCTTGGCGTTCGGCGGCGGGAAGGAAGAGGACTTGAACTCGTCTTCGTTGTCTTCGTCCGCGTCAGAATCCGGCGGGACCGAGCTGTCGGCCTTGCTCTTGGCGCTCGCCTTGCCCTTCTTCGCGGGCGGCGGTGCCTTCTTGGATTCGTTGTTGGCCTTCTTGGGCGAGCGTTCCAGTTTCTTAGATCCCACCGCAACCTCGTTTATTCGCTGTGCTTCTTCTGAGCACGCTGGGCAGCCTTATCGAATAGCTGTTGGAGCAGCAGTGCCTGCTGCTCGAAGTCGCCAGTCTTTTCAGTACGCCTGAGCTCTTCGGTGATGAATGACTTCTCGCGCGCATACTCTTGTTTCTCGAGCTGCATCAAGCTGCCCACGAGCTCCGTGCGGGCGTCCTCGAGGCGATCGTGCTTCGGGGCGGCCAACCGGGCGCGCGCGAATGGATGGATCGGGGCCGGGAGCTTAGCAAGGACTTGTTCCGAATCAGCAAAACCAGCGCTGGTCCAGCAATGACGCAGTGCGGCAAGGGCGATCGCCGCGTCACCTTCTAGTACCTGCCCCGCCCGATCACAGTCAGGCGTGGCGAGCAGCTCCGGAAAATCGATGAGCGCGCCCAGGACCTCGAGCGCGAGCTCGGCCCGGCGGTCGCGCGAGCGGGCTCTGGCCGGAGGCACGGCCGCCGCCGAGGGCGCTGCAGGTGTGGCGGGGCGTGTCCCGGCACCGCGGACCTTGGCCACCAGCGCGCGGAACGTGCCGGCGTCGGCCACGTTGAGCCGCGCGGCGAGGCGATCGGCGTGTTGCTCGGCCAGCGCGCGCACCGTCGGATCGTCCTCGGAAGCGAGCAGTTCTTCGACCTGCTTGAGAACAGCGGCAGCCGCCTGCGCGTCGTAACGCGCGAAGTCGCTGTCGAGAGCAACGTCGATCAAATACTCGAGCATGCCTTGAGCTGCGGCGAGGAGACGCTGTAGGGCCTCTCCACCTTGGGTCCTGACGAAATCATCGGGGTCGATCCCGGTGGGCAGCGTGGCCACGCGCGCGGTGAGCCCCGCGGCGCGGCAGGCGTCTCGCGAAGCCCGCACGGCGCGCCGTCCGGCGTTATCACCGTCGAACAGCAGTGTGACATGGGGCGAGAAGCGTTTGAGCTGCTGCGCCTGCTCGTTGGTGAACGCCGTGCCCAGCGGCGCGACCACGTGCTTGATGCCTCGTGCGTGCAAACTGAGAACGTCGAAGTTGCCTTCCACTAGCACGGTACTGTCCTGGGCGTGGATGGCCTGTCGTGCCTGGTACAGACCGAACACCGCTTCGCGCTTGCGATAGATCGGCGACTCCGGCGAGTTGACGTACTTGGCCGGAGCCTCGGCGCTCGCGCCCGCGGGCTCGAGCGAGAGCGAGCGCAGGCGCTCGGGCGCGGGCTCGTCGAGCGAGCGGCCGCTGAACGCGATGACACGGCCCTGGATGTCGAGCACGGCGAACATCAGGCGATGACGGAAGCGATCGTAGAAGCCGCTTCCACTCTTGCGCGGCGCCAGCAGCCCCACCTTCTCGGCGCTCTGCATGCTCATGCCGCGATCGCGCAGGTGCTTGGTCAGGCCGTCCCAGCCGTACGGCGCGTAGCCGACGCGGAACGCTTGCAGCGCGTCGGCGATCGCATCGGTGGGCGAGGTGGGAACGAGACCACGCCGCGCGAGCTCTGCGCGCGCCAGGTCCGCGAGCGGATGCTCGCGTAACATCTGCTCGAAGTAGCTCGCCGCGGCGCTGCCGATCTCGAAGAGATCTTGCTTGCGCCGCCGAGCCTCTTGCTGCTGGCGTCGCTCCGTCTCGTTGACGGTCTCGACCACGTCGATACCCAGGCGCTCGGCGAGCCGGCGAATCGCCTCGCTGAAGTCGAGCCCCTCCATGCGCTGGATGAACTTGATCGCGTCACCCGACTCGTGACAACCGAAGCAGTGATAGAAGCCGCGCTCCGGGTTGACGTGGAAGCTGCCGGTCTTCTCTTTGTGAAACGGACAGAGGCCGACGTAGCTGCGCCCGCGCTTGGTGAGCTTCACGGTCTCGCCGATCAGCTCCACGATGCTGATGTCGCGCTTGACGCGATCGAGTGTGTCCTGTCCGATCAAAGGGGAGGCGAGCTTTCGACTAGGGCAAAGGAGCGGACCCCGACCACCGACCAGAAACGATAGCGCTTAGCCTGCGGCAATGCCCGCGATGGCCGCATCGGAATAGACTGCGCATTGGTTCAGTATAGCCCCGGGGCCCCGTCTGTCAGCTAAGTCGCGTCGTGACCTACGAAATCGACGTCCAGAGCGTATCAGCCTCGATCATTGCCTCGGTGCGGCGGCGTGTGACCTGGAACGAGATCGGCCAGGTCATCCTGCCGATGTTCGGCGAGGTCTACGCCTTCCTGGACGAAAGCGGCCTGGGCGGCCGAGGCCACAACGTCGCCCTCTATCATGGTGCGAACGCCGTCGGGGCCGAGCTCGAGGCGGGCGTACAGCTCGGCGAGCCGTTCACCGCGACGGGCAGCGTAGCCTGCTCGCGAACGCCGGCAGGTCGCGCCGCGCACGCCGTGCACTTCGGCGAGTATCACCTGCTCGGCCAGACTCACGAGGCGCTCATTCATTGGCTCGAGGCGCAGGGCGAAAAGATCGGTCCGGGCTGGGAAGTGTACGGCGACTGGCGCGACGATCCGAGCGAGCGGCGCACCGATGTGTATCGTCTGATCGGCTAGCGTTCGCGAAATTCGCGCAACTCCCCCCGCGCCCGACCGACCATGGGGGTGAGGGGAGATGCGGCTACAATTCGATGCGGGAACGTTGGTTCTTTCGGAAGCTCCGGACGTCGATCTGGGGCAGCTGCCGGGGCTGATCTGGGACGAGCGTGTGGCACTGTGGCGTGCGCCCGGTCGCTACTACGGTGAGCTCAGCGCGGCGCTGGCTCAGACCGGCTTCGGCTTCAGTGACGAGGTGGCCGGCGACGGTGAGGTGAGCGCCGCCTGGCAGGAAATCGCGCTCAGGCCGTACCAGCAGGCGGCGCTGGTCAACTGGGAGCTCTCCGGGCGGCGTGGCCTGGTCGTGTTGCCGACAGGCAGCGGCAAGACGCGGCTGGCGCTCGCCGCCATGGCCGGGGCACGCGCGCGCACGCTGTGCCTGGTACCCACGCGCGTGCTCGTGCGGCAGTGGTCGAAGGAAATTGGCGCCTTCTACTCCGGACCGATAGGCGTGTGGGGCGACGGCAAGAAGGACCTTCAAGCCGTCACCGTGGCGACCTTCGAGGGGGCCTACCTGAACATGGCCGAGCTCGGTCGGCATTTCGACCTGATCGTGGTCGACGAGGTGCATCACTTCGGCGGCGGCGTGAAAGACGAAGCGCTCGACATGTGTACGGCGCCCCTGCGGCTGGGATTGACGGCCACGCCACCGGAGCAGCACGCGCTCTTGCGCTTGCGCGAGCTCGTCGGTGAGGTCGTCTACGAGCTCGGCATCGACGATCTCGCCGGTACGTTCCTCGCCGACTACGACCTCATCGTCCTGCGCCTCGGGCTCGACGCCGACGAGCGCCGCCGCTACGAGCTCGAGCGCGCCGTCTTCAGCGAGGTCTATCGCCGCTTCTGCCGGCTGAACCCCAGCGCGAGCTTTCCCGAGTTTCGCCTGGCTGCGGCCCAGACCGCGGAGGGGCGCAAGGCGCTGGCTGCCTGGTACGAGAGCCGGCGCTGCCTGGCGCTGACACGCGCCAAGCTTCGCGCCGTCGGTCACTTGCTCGAGCGACACCGCCACAACCGCGTCCTGATCTTCACCGCCGACAACACCGCCGCCTACGCCATCGCGCGACAGCACCTGGTGATGCCGATCACCTGCGAGATCGGTCGACGCGAGCGTGAGCAGGCGCTCGGCGCATTTCGCGACGGCTCACTGCGCGCGCTGGTCTCGGCGCGCGTGCTGAACGAGGGGGTCGACGTGCCCGACGCCGACGTTGCGATCATCGTGGGCGGCACCCAGGGCGAGCGCGAGCACGTGCAGCGCATCGGACGCCTGCTACGCCCGGCCGCGGGCAAGCGCGCGCTGGTGTACGAGCTTGTGGCGCACGCCACCAGTGAAACCCGCACCTCGGCCGAGAGGAGGCGCGGCCTTGCTGCCTCGCAAAGTGCTGTCCAGTAGCGCGGCGCTGGTCGGAGACGAGCTCGTTCCTCGCTACCTGGTCGAGCGCGACTACCCGTGGCTGCGCGAGCTGATCGAGCAGTACCGACGCTGCCTCGGCCGTCCGCGGCGCGAGCTTCAGGCCGAGCTCGCAAAACCGACCGGCGTGGCGGCCCCGCGCAACAAGCGCCGCGTCGCCGCCGCCACTCTCCAGGCGCTGTCGCGTGACGAGCTCGTGGCCGGCCCGGATCCGGTCTCGCTCCGGCGCGCTCTGTTCTCTGCCGCTACCGAGCGCGACCAGCCCGCGGCGGCGGTGCGCGGCGCAGTCGCGGCTGCGCTCGGCATCGATGCGGCCACACTCGAGCGTGGACTGTTCGCGGATCTGCCCGGCGAGCGTCTGCTGGCGGAGCCGGCGCTCGTGCTCTCGCCCATCAGCCTGGCGCAGGAGTCGAACTTCGCGATCGCCAGCGGTTTCATCGCGCGCGCCTCACGGCTCAGCATCGAAGCCAGCGGCGATACGCGCAGTCTGCTCCGGCACATTCACCTGGCGGGGTTGATTTGCGCGGTCGACGAGATCGGGCCCGACGCGGTTCGTATCGAGGTGTCCGGGCCGTTTGCGTTGTTCAGGCACACCCAGGTCTACGGTCGGGCGCTGGCTTCGCTCATTCCGCGGCTGACCTGGTGCCAGCGCTTCGAGCTCACGGCCGAGTGTCCGCTGCGCGGCAGCACGACTCGACTGGTCTACCGGCTCGGCAGCGGCGATCCGATCGGCGTGGGGCGCGAGCTGCGAGCTCAGCCGGGCGCCGTCGAGCAGCGCTTCTCGCGGGACTTTCTGCGGCTCGCTCCCGACTGGGACCTGCTCTGCGAGCCACCGCCCATCCGCGCTGGCGAGCGGCTCCTGAGCGCCGACTTCGCCATCGTCCACCGCCGCGATCCGGCGCGCTCCTTCCTGCTCGAAATCGTCGGTTACTGGACGCCTGACTACGTGCGGAAAAAACTCGCGGACCTCGAGCTCGCGGCGCGGCCACCGCTGATCCTGTGCATCGACGAGAACAAGGCCTGCGGCAGCGCGGAGCTTCCGCCTGGTGCGCGCCTCTTGCGCTTTCGCCGGCGCATCGACGCTCGCGCGGTGCTGGCGCTGATCGAACGGGATCTGGTATAGAGGCGGCGGAGTTCGGTGAAAGGGGACTGTTCATGGCCGTGGTGAAGAGAGTCGTGGTGTGGCTGGTGCTGACCGTGCTGGCGGCGCTGACCTGGGGTTGTGGTGGAGCCGGTGGCAGCGGCGGACGTGGCAGCGCGGCGGTGTTTCCGAGTCGCGAGCGCCTGCAAGAGATCACGAGCCAGCCTCCGCCCACTCGCAAGCAAGCGGGCGGGGCGACGGTCTCGGTGGACAGCTGGGAGCTCGGGTCGCTCGAGGCGACCAGTCAGAACACGCTGCTCGAGGGCAACGATCGTCCGTCGCTGCGCACGAGCCCGGCGCTCGGCTGCGCGGCGCGTGAGCTCGGGCGCTTCGTGGCGCAGAAGGGTGGCGCGGCGGACCAGCAGCTACAAAATCACGTGTTCGGCCAGTGTGGGGTGACCACGATCGAGAACTCGCTCCAGTACTGGACCACGGAGCTCAGCGGGCCAGCGAGCGATCAGGAGCTTCTGGCGCAGGTTCGCCCAGCGCTGAGAAAGTATCTCGCAGGTCTGCCGACCCATCCCACCGACGTCGGCAGCGCGTTCGTGCGCGAGCCCGGTCGCGCGGTGTTCATGCTGATCACCTCGCGTCGCCTGGCTGATCTCGAGCCGATCCAGCAGCCGGCGGAGGACGGCACGGTCGTGCTCAGCGGCAAGCTCTTGACCGGCGCCGACGCGCTGCACGGCATGATCACCCAGGGCGAGTTCGGCGTGGGCCAGTGCGCCTTCGACCGCTCGCTGCGGCTGCCGCGTTTCCGCCTCACCTGCCACCTGGCTCCGGACGACCAGAGCGCCTGGATCGAGCTCAGGCTACGGCCGACCGACAGGCTTCTGCTGCGCGGCGTCGCGCGCTATCGCGTCAAGCGCAACGCCGCGGCCGAGCCGTTCAGTGTGCCCGTGCTCGAGGCGGCGTCGCAGAGCCCGGGCGCGAGCAAGGACTATCGCCAGAGTCTGCTCGGTGCGATCAACGGCGTCCGCGCCAAGGCGGGGCTCGGTGCGCTGCAGCTGGCGACGGCGCAGAGCCGTGAGCACGAGAAGCTCGCGCCGTATTTCTTTGCCGGCGCTGAAGACGACGCCTTCATGGACGACATCGCGCTGGGCTTGATGGCAGGCTGGGAGGTTCCCGGCATGATCCGCGACGGCTCGTTCTTCGGCGCGGCGCTCAACGGCACCGTGTCGGTCGACCGCTGGCTCGCTCATCTGCTCGAGTCGCCCGCCGCTCGCTCGATCCTGCTCGATGCCCACGCGCGAGTGCTCGCGCTCGGACCGCTGGTGGACGAAAAAACGGCCAGCGTGGGCGCGCTGTTCAGCACCTACTCGTTCTACGAGACCGCCAATCACGATCAGGAGCGGCAGCGCCTGATCGATCGCATCGCACGCCAGCGCCAGGCACGCGGCGCGGCGGCAGCACACGCCACTCAGGATCCCGAGCTCGGGACTGCGGCTGGCGCCGTGCGTGGCGGCAAGGACCCCGAAGTTGCCCTCAACGATGCCCTCTCGGTCATCTCCAACCGCGACCGCAAGAGCGTCCAGGGTATGCTGCTGGAGACGCTGAGCCTGGACGATCTCGTATTGCCACCGGAGCTCGCGACACGTCCACGGCTCGAGTACGCCATCGAGGTGACCCACGCTCGGCGCCCTGGTGCGGCGTGGGCCACCCTCGTCGTCATGATCATCATCTCCGAGCCGACGACCACGACGGCTTCAAGCGAACCCGTGGTTCGCATCAGAAGAGGCTGAGCACGAACAGGGCGAGCAGCGCCAGCGTCGTGTTCAGGGTCCAGTCGAAGCCGGGCGCGCGCCAGACGATCGACTTGCGGTAGCCGAACCAGAACAGGAGGCGCCCGGCACACCACAGAGCGACTGCGATCGGCAACAGCTGCAGCATGCCGTCGTCGATGCGCACCGCCAGCGCGAAGAGAGTGGGCACGAAGATCATGGCCTGCTCCACGGTGTTCTGCAGCACGCGCTGATTGATCTTCCACTCGCGGCTCTCGGCGCCGGCGAACGGGTCTTCGGCCCGCGCCGTGTCGAACAGGCGCATGCACGAGAGCACGACGAGCAGGGTCACCATCGCCGGCGCGGCCGCGAGCTGGGCCGCGAAGGCCAGGCGTTCAGCTGCGCCGTGGTGCGCTGCGACCTCCGGCCAGAGCGCGTAGGCGAGCCCTGCGGCCGCCAGCCACGAGACGTTGCCGATGCCGATGGCTCGGATCATCGGCTTGCGGGGCTCGAGCCAGGTCGAGGAGATGGGCATGGTGTTCGCGGTGTGTCCTTTCTTTTGGTTTTGCTCGTCGGCGCGCCAGGCGCGCGGAACATCGGAGGGGGCGGCTCCTTGGGGTCGAGCCATTCGGGGTGACGGCGGACGCCGTCGGCGATCAGCTGCGCCGCGGCCAGGCAGGCGCGCGTGATGCGCTCGGGCGGCAGCTGCCATTGCGTGTGCAGGACCTCCCAGGCAAACGGGCTCGCGAGCAGATCGAGGAGGCCCAGGAGCGCGTTCTTCTGCTCGGCAGCTAGACCCGCGGTGGCGTCGGCATAGAGCGCCTGGATGAAGCTCTGATAGTCGAGCTCCGAGCGGATCGGGGCCGCCATGAAGACGCGAAACAGCGTCGGCTCATCCGACAGTACGCGGTGGAAGCCAGCGATCTGCTCCGCGGCTCGTGCCCGATCGGGCACGAGACCGCCGGCGGCAAAACGCTCGATCGTCTTGCGCGCCACCGCGCGAAGCAGGTCGCCGAGCTCGGGGAAGTGACGGTACACCGTGCGCACCGCGACGCCGGACAGCTCGGCGACGTCGCCGTACGCGAGGTTCTCGGGCCGCACGGTGCGCAAGAGCTTGCTGGCTGCCTCCACGATGCGCTCGGTCGTGCGCTCGGCCTCCTCGCGCCGGCTGCTCGCGTCATACGTGCGCCTCTTGCGCGTCTTGGCCTTCATCGGACACTCTCGAGTGCGGCATCCACATAGCGGCCGATGCCGCGCTCGACGGCGTAGGCACCGAGCTCGTGTCCAGCCCCTGGCTTCGCGCCCTCGATCGTCGTGGGCTGACGGCGCGCCGGCCAGTGCTCGGGCTTCGGCTCACTGCCCTCGCGCACCACGAGCGGCGCCGTGGGGTCGGCCAGCAGCGGGGCGGAGAGCTCGACCGAGGTCCAGCTGGCCTCGAGGTCGATGTTGTTGGGATCCTTGAAGTAGATCGACCAACCCAGGCCGTGATCGATGGGGCCCTCGACGGACACACCAGCCGCGTCCAGTCGATCACGGAGCGCCAGGAGGTCGCGCTTCGAGGCCACGCCGAGCGCGACGTGGTCGAAGCCGCGCGGAGCGCGCGTCGGCACGCCGGGCCGTTTCTCGACGATCGGCGCAGCGTCGTCCCAGACGAAGAACGCGATCGAGTCACGCGGCGTGAGCTCGAAGAAGTAGTGCTTGGTGGTGCTGTCAGCGAGCGCCAGGCCGAGCCGTAGGCCGAGCAGGTCGCGGTAGAAGCGAACCGTGGCCTCGAGGTCGCGGGTGATGAAAGCGAGGTGGCTGACCCCGGTGAAACCCACGTAAGGGGAGGGCGATTCGTTATTCATGTCACCAATGTGACTCGAATAGTAATTGGTGTCAATGGGGTGACATTAAATTGTGCGGCCGACGATTCCGCCGGGCCCACGAAGCAGGATTGCAGCGCAGCATGAATTGCGCTCTCATGGCCTGCAGAGCTTAAAGGAGTGGTCATGGGCAGAAGCATCAAGCAGGCAATCGGCCTCGCGCTGGCGACGGCATGTTCAATCGCAGGCTGCTACAGCGCTGGAGACGATGACGACGTCGCGAGCAACGGCGGCGGCGCAGGTGGAAGCGCCGGAGCCGCGAGCCCAGGCGGCAAGGGCGGCACCAGCGGTGGTCAGCCAGGAAGAGGCGGATCGGTAAGCAGCGGTGGATCAGCCGGCGTCGCGGGAGCCGCCGGAACCGCAGGCAGCGGTGGATCCGCGGGTGGCCTCGGCACGGCTGATCTCGGCCGCGACTGCATCACGGACGCGGAGTGTGGTCAGGGCTTGATCTGCGTCGCACGCGACGACGTCGCTACTCTCGGCGGAGCTCCTCCGGGCGGTCTGTGCACGGCCGCGTGCGCTACCGACAATGATTGTCTGACTATCTCGGCGAACGGCTGGTGCATCCCCTTCACTTCCGACGCTTCCGGCGGCTACTGTCTGGAGGGGTGTGCAATGGACGCGGGGCTGAATCCCAAGTGCCACAACCGCATCGATATGGTCTGCAGCGGCATTCAATTCGAGCCGCTCGCGACCGCTTGCCTCGACAACATCGACTGCGGCGTGAACGAGGCCTGCGTCAGCGGCGAGTGTAATCTGGTGCTGACCGTGTGCCTGCCCAGCTGCGGTAGCGACGCTGACTGCGACGCCGGCCTCTTTTGCGACTACCGTACCGGCCTCTGCGGGGAAGCTCCGCCTACTGGCAAGGGCTTCAACGAGCCGTGTGATCCGAACGCAGTCGTCGACGAGTGCACTAGCGGCTACTGCTCCGCGAGCTACGAAGTCCCGACGACGGGTACCTGCAGCGGGTTCTGCAACCTTGGTAACCCGTTCTCGTGCGGCTATGAAGGCGACGGCAAGGCTGACGCTGCTTGTCTCTTCAGCACTGT
>DATLIL010000748.1:0-13465 GCA_035539475.1 Polyangiaceae bacterium | reverse complement strand
ATCTCGTAGCCGCCACCCGAGGTCGAGATCAGGTTGAGCAGGAGAAGGTCTTCGCCCTTGTCGGTGAAGACCTGCACCGCCGCGCCCCAGCTCAGGACGAACGCCTTGTTCTGGAAGTCGGCGCCGCAGAGGGAGCCGCCGAGATCGAAGGTGAGGCCGACGGGCACGCGATGACCGGTGAAGGTGTTGATGGCGCGACCGCTGGCGCTGGCGTCGACCACGCCGCCGGTGACCACGTCACGGAAGAGGTCGGCGTCGGGGCCCTTGTTCAGCAGCGGATCGACCATGCCGGACGGAGCCGCCGGGAAGGTCGGATCGTTGTGGTAGGCGCCGTTGTCGACGGCGTGGAAGCCGGCGTGCAGGCGCGAGTCGGTGGCGGGGTTGTACGAGCTGAACTGCTGCGCGTTGTTCTCGCCGCCGAGGCGCCAGGGGAAGCCGTAGTGCTGGCCCGCGCGGACCACGTTGAGCTCCTCCGAGTAGTCGGCGTCCGGACCGTTGTCGCCGGCGAAGATCTCGTTGCTCGGACCGAACGTCGGATCGAACGTGTTGCGCAGGCCGGTGGCGAAGAGGTAGCCGGCGCTGGTCAGGGCCGCGGTGTCGTTCTTCAAGACGAGGTTCGAGCCGCTGGCGGGCAGCTTGAACATGGCCGCGGTGAGCGGGACCTCGCGCGTGCCGGGGAAGGCGCCGCCGGTGTCCTGGATCTCGCCATGATCGGTGCGCGAGCCGCTGGTGACGTACACGCTAGTGCCGTCGGGGCTGACCACGACGCCGCTGAAGTGATGGTCGAACGGCGTGTTGCTGTCCGGGTAGGGGTCGGTCGAGGCGAAGGTCGTCCAGGTGCGGCTACCGCTGCCGGTGCCGCGGCGGACGTAGGCGCGGTTGGTGGTGCCACCGTCGACGTTGAGCACGACGTAGATATCGCCGTTCGGCGCGAAGGCCATGCCCTGGAACGTGCTCGGCGTGACGTTCATGCCCGAGGTGATCTGCGAAGCGCTCACCACCTGCGTCAGCGTCGAGAAGTTGCCCGGCCAGACGTCGAGGCGCGAGATGGTGCCGCCGACCGTCATCAGGTGCAGCTTGCCGGAGATCGGATCGCGGGCGAGCCGAGCGCCCTGCGTGATGCCGCCCACGAGCTGCCTGGCGCCGACGTCGCTGCGCTTGAGCGAGAGCGACGTCGAGTTGGTCACCTCGCTGTTGACGCAGGCAGAGCTGCAGCTCGCGTTCGAGTCGCCGTAGATCTGGAAGTCGTAGAGCGAGTTGCCCCACGCGGTAGCGCGGGCGAGCGAGTACATCCGCACGTAGCGACCCCGGCCACTGAGGTTCCTGAGGTCGTCCGTGCCGCCGTCGCTGTTCGTGGTCGAGTACAGCGTGGTCCACGGCCCGCTGTCGGCGTTGTCGCTGACGGCGATCTCGTAGCTCTTGCTGTAGGCGGCCTCCCAGCTCAGGACGACGCGGCTCACCTTCTTGGTCGCGCCGAGGTCGACCGTGATCCACTGCGGATCGGCGAAGGCGCTGGCCCAGCGCGTGGTGGTGCTGGAGTCGATGGCGAGCGACGCGGGATAACTCGCGTTTTCGCTGGACGAGGCCGTGGCCGAGCTGCGCGCGAGCGCCGCTTCCTGGCACGTCGTCGGGCACGCCGGACACGAGCCGCCGCAGTCGACGCCCGTCTCGCTGCCGTTCTTCACGCCGTCCGTGCAGGTCGGCGTCACCGGACATGCCGGACACGAGCCGCCGCAGTCGACGCCCGTCTCGTTGCCGTTCTTCACGCCGTCCGTGCAGGTCGGCGTGGTCGTGGTCGAGCAGCTCGGATTCGGATCGCCGTAGACCTCGAATTCGTAGAGCGAGTTGCCCCATGCCGTGGCGCGCGCCGTCGAGTTCATGCGCACGTAGCGGCCAGTCGCCGCGAGTCCGCTGTACTCGTCGGTCCCGCCGTCGCTCGAGCTCGTGCCGGCCACCACCGTGAAGGGGCCGCTGGCGCTGTCGCTCACGCCGATCTCGTAGCTCCTGGAGTAGGCGGCCTCCCAGCGCAAGACGACACGGCTGACACGCTGCTTCGAGCCGAGATCGACGGTGATCCACTGCGGATCAGCGAAGGCGCTGGCCCAGCGCGTGGTGGTGCTGCCGTCGATGGCCAGCGCCGGACCGAGCGCCGCGGTCTCTTGCGACGATGCCGTGGCGGCGCTGCGCGTGAGCGCCTGCTCGATGCAGGTCGACGAACCGGTGGACGTGAGCTCGAGGTAATTGAGGTTCACCGAACCGCTGTCGAACACGACGCGCAGCGTGTGATTCCCCGCGGGGATCGCCACGTTGGTGTAGTTGCGATCGGCCCATGACTGCCAGCCCGTGCCGGGCGAGGTCAGCGTGCCCAGGCTCGTGCCGTCCAGGTTCACGTGGAAGCTCTGGGCGGTCTCGCTGGCGACGCGCGTCGTGAGCGTGAACGTCTGCGCGCTCGCGACGTTGATGTCGTACTCGAGCCACTCGCCGGCAGCCGTCCAGCCGACGTTGCAGTTGCCGCCGTTCGGGTCGGTGGTGAGCTCCATGTCGACGCCGTCGCCACGGTTGCACTGCGTGCCCGAGTTGGCGCTGGGCGTGGACTCGTTGGCGCGCTCGTAGCTCTCGGCCTGAATGCGCGCCGGAACGCTGACGAAGAGGCCCTGCTGCACCTCACCCAGCGACGGGGCGCTGCCGTCGTCCGCCACGCCGCACGCAGCGGAGACACCCGTGAACACCAGCACCCATGCCAGACGCAGATCTTTCGAAGCCATGCCTACTTCCTGTCGCGCAAACCCTCACCCGGGTTTGAGGCGCGCTGAATAGGCCGCCGACGGCCGACCGGTCAAGCCGCAAGGACTCGATACACGGCTGCCGGCAACCTTTCCTGTAACGTCCACTTCAGCGTGAACGGACGAGGCGTAGGGATCTGACGAAAGGAATGTCTAATTCGGCTCTGGAGCCGCGCGAGCGCTACTTGGGCGCTTCGTTCTCGCACATCGAAGAACAGCCGTCGCCGGTGACGAGGTTGCCGTCGTCGCACTGCTCTTCGCCGTTCTGAACCTGACCGTCGCCACAGCGCGGACCGAGCGTGCAGTTCGAGGCGCAGCCGTTGTAGCCGCCGGCGTTCACACCGTCGTCGCACTGCTCGCCGAAGAGGCCGTCGACCTTGGCGTCGCCGCAGTAGGCGCTGAGGGTGCAGCCCGGAGCGCAACCGGCCATGCCCGTGGTGCTGTACGTCGTGAGGTTGGTGCCGTCGTCGCACTGCTCGTTACCGACCTGCAGGACGGCGTCACCGCAACGCGGACCGCGCGTGCAGGTCTCGGTGCACCCACCGTACTCGGTGTTGGAGTTGGCATCACCGTTGTCGCACTTTTCGTCCGGGGTCTGCGTGCCGTCGCCGCAGACGGGAGAGCACTCGCTCTTCGCGCCGACGAAGCCGGTCAGGTCGAGCTTGAAGTTGGAAGCGTCGGCCTGCCGCTCGGCGTGGAAAATCGCGATCTCGTAGACGTTGCCGACCGTGAGGTCCACGGGGCGGCTCGTGTCGGCGCAAGCAGCGCAGGTCGCGGTGTCGTCGGTGTTGAGCACCACCGTTCTCGCGGTAGCACCGTGTTTGCTACCGATGGGCAGCGCCAGCTGGCCGTTGACGAAGACGAACAGGTCGTCGTCGCCTTCGAAGGTGAGCGTTTCGCCGCCCTGGAATTGGAACCAGTAGCGAACCTCGGTCGTGAAGCCGTAGTTGTTGCCGTTGCGCTCGAGCTCCTCGAGTTCGGCCACCCAGCCCTTGTCGTTCATCGGAAAGAACCCGCCGTTGGGGGCGAAGCGGTAGAGGTTGCCCACCAGGTTCAGGGTGATGATCTCGGTCTCCCGGCGATTGACGTCGGCGGTGTCGCGGTACCAGAAGTAGAAGGGATCCACTCCAGCGTGCCCGACCAGCGGATGGTTGGGATGCGTCGAGCGCTGGCAGTTGCTGACAGCCACCGTGCAACCGTCGCGGTTGAGGCAGTTGTCCATCGTGGGATCGGTGTAGTCCACGTCGGGCACACACGAGGGCGCCGCGGGCAAGACGCAAGCGCCCGAGTTGAGCGGCTTGCCGTCCGCGTCGAGCGTGTCGCTCACCATGTTCTCGATCACGTTGCCCAGGCAGCCGTTCTGGAAGTCCGGGTGCCGCTGAATGGCTCCGTCCTCCGCCGGGTAGGCCACGAAGTCGCGATAGACGAAGGGGAGCTTGATCGAGCCAGGCAAGCTGCCCGGCATCGGAACGCACTCGTAGCCGTCCTCCTCCTCGCAGGTGTCGGAGCAGCCGTCGCCGTTCAGGCGATTGCCGTCGTCGCACTCCTCCGAGTCGCCCGGCAGGATGATGCCGTCGCCGCACTGCGACGAACAGCCATTGGCGTCGACCGGGTGGTCGCAAACCGGCTCCGCCACGCAGCCTGGGCTGCAACCGTCGCCGACGATGTCGTCCAGATCGTCGCAGGGCTCGCCGCCTTCCACCACGCCGTCGCCGCACACGGCCTGGCGACAGGCCTGGCCGACCGTCTCGCAGACCCAGCCGAGCTCGACCTGGCAAGTCGCCGAACAACCGTCGCCAGCCGCTGGCGTGGCGCCGTCGTTGTCCTCACACTCTTCGAGTCCGGCAACGATTCCGTCGCCGCACAGCGCCGCGTCGCAGCGCTCACCGACCACGGGGCAAACCCAGCCTGGCTCGAGGGCACAGAAGACGTCGCAGCCGTCCGAGCCAGCGACGTTGCCGTCGTCGCACGTCTCGGCGCCAGAGACGATGCCGTCGCCGCACATCACCGTGGACGTGCAGGGCGCGCCCGGCATGAGGCAGACGAAGTTCTGCTCGACGAGCGTACAATCCGCGGCGCAGCCATCGGAGGCGGCGTTGTTGCCGTCGTCGCAGACCTCCCCGAGGCTCGGCTGCAGGATGCCGTCGCCACAGCCGCCTTCCATGACCTCGTTGCCGGTGCCGCCAGTGGCAGGATCGCCGCCGCCGCCGTCGATGTCGATGTTGCTCGTGCCGCCCTTGCTGGAGCCGTTCCCGCTGTTGCCGCTGCCGCCGTTGCCGGTGCCGTTCGCGCTGCCACCGCTGCCGTCACCGACACCGGGCGGCGTATTACTGCCGGCGCTACAGCCGTAGGCGGTGAGGGCGCCGATCGACAGCGCGATGAGCCAGCTGCTGGCTCGCCGCGAGGAAGGGTTGAGGGTCGTTACGCTTGGGTCGGAATGGGGAGAAGAAGACAAGGCGGCTTCATTTGTGTTTCCGGAGCGAGCATTGGAAATCCGTAAATGTGTGGTGAGCCAACAGGTAAGTAGGACCAATACCGACGCTGGAGGCGCATGTAAGCGTCCCGCGAGAACGCGCAATTTGCAGACGAAACCGTCTCGCCTCGGACACCGGGGACAGCGTGAACTCAGGATGTTCGCGTAGTTCTTTTCTGTTCAGACTTTGTGTGTGGGCGTTTGCAGGTGCCAGTGCGGCGAGCTGCGCTGAAGCCGAACCTGCTCCCACACGCAGGACGCCCGTCATCACCGCGGGAACCAGCGGCGAGGGCGGCGGCGACGACGGCGGCAGCGGCGGCACGGGCGGCACTGCGGGGACGGCTGGCGGCGCCGGCACGACTCCAGTCGCCGGCAGCGGCGGTACCCAGAGTCAGAACAATGGCGGCGAGGGTGGCGACACTCCGCAGCCGAGCGAAGGCGGCGCGGCTGGCGGCGGCCCGGAGTGCACCACGGCGCTCGACTGCGACGACGGCACCGTCTGCACCGTCGATAGCTGCAACGTGGGCACCTGTTACCACCTGCCGAACCAGGGCCCGTGCGAGGACGACCAGGACCCCTGCACCACGGACTTTTGCTCCGGCACCATGTGCACGCACCCGAGCAACGGCACCTGCGCCTGTCAGACGGACGACGAGTGCGACGACTCGAACCCCTGCACCAACGACAGCTGCGTCGACAACAAATGCGAATACGAGGGCAACACCGACTCTTGCGCCGACGACGGTGACGCCTGCACCAACGACGTCTGCATGCCCATCGGGCAAGACCTCTCTGGCGGCGTCTGTTCTCACCCCGACAATGGCACCTGCCTGTGCGAGTTCGACTCGCAGTGCAACGATACGAATCCCTGCACCATCGACGACTGCACCGACGAGCACGTCTGCACCAACGTTGGAGTCTCGGACCCCTGTACCGACGACGGCAGCCCCTGCACCGACGACGTCTGTGATCCGGAGCTGAAGGCTTGCGGGCATCCCGACAAGGGCCTCTGCACCGCCGGTGATCCCGACCTGATCGTGATCCGGGCCAACCGGACTCAGAAGTACGTCGTGGTGAACGCCACGTTCCTCGAGCACACCGCGGCCATCGCGGGCCTGGCGGAGGTGTTCCAGAAGGTCGAGGAGGAGAATTACCACTTCAAGCTGCTCTCGCTGAGCACCGGCGCCTACGTCACCCTGGGCGCCAACGAACAGCTGGAGGCCACCGCCGATCTGGCAGGCGCCACGCTGTTCAGCGCGCCCCCGTGTGGTACGCGGCGCGGCCTGCGCGCGGGTAACGACAACGACGGCAACCCCTGGATCCAGGCGCGCGATCCGGACGTGGACGGTCGTCTGGCCGCCAGCAACGGCTCCTGCGCCAGCAGCGGCACCTCCTGGGAGCAATTCGATCTGATCTCGATCGGCGGCCAGTGCCTCGATCCCGTCGACTGCGACGACGGCAATGATTGCACCAGCGAGACCTGCAACAGCGGCTTCTGCGAGTTCACGGATCTCACCAGCGCCTGCACGGACGACGCCGACACCTGCACCGACGACGTCTGCGATCGTGGCGCCTGTACTCACAAGCAGAACGGCAGCTGTGCCGGCACCACGGTCAAGATCAAGGCGAACCGAACCGGCAACTACGTCGCGCTCAACGCGATGTTCCTGGAATACACAGCCGCCAGTTTTGCCGCTGGCGAGGAGTTCGAGCTGGTCGCCACGTTCGGCGGCGAGTTCCGCCTGCGCGCCGGCAGCAGCGCTCAGTTCGTGCAGGTCGACGCCACCGAGAACCTGATCGCCGACACCGATTTCGCCGCTGCCAGCATCTTCAGCAGCCCGGTGTGCGGCACGCGCAGCGCCCTCGTGGCCGAGAGCGACAACGACACCGTCAACTACCTGCAGGCGGGCGGCGCCAACCGGGTCCTGGCCAGCCAGAGCTGGTGCGACCCGGCCAATGGCTCGTGGGAGCAGTTCACGATCGAGCCTTCGCCGTAGCGGGCCGAGGGCTCACTCGAAGGCGAAGTAGGTCAGCGAGACACGCCAGTTCCCGCCTTCTTTCAGCTCGCTGATCGTGGTGGCGAGCTCGTGTTCGCCCGCGACTGCGAGTCCGGTGCCCTCCAGCACGCGCGGCGCGCTGACCGTCCCGGGACACCAGTTGGCGCGCGGCGCCCTTACGCTCTGCGCTGCCCCGCAAGGATTCTCGGCGCAGTAGTCGCGATCGAAGGTGTCGTCGTGTGCCGGCGTGCAGTACGCGGCGCAGTCGGTGCGCCAGGCCTCGAACTCGTCGAGCACGGCGCCGTCGAGCAAGAGCGAGTGCGTGCGCGAGCAGAACTCCTCGGCGGGGCCGATACAGGTCGAATCTTCGGCCAGACCATGACCGGTGGCGCGGTACTCGATGCGGCCTTCGCTCGCCCCCTCGGGCGCGGTGAAGGCAAGCGCCGGCGAGTCAGGCTCGGTCTGCGAGCCCAAGAACAACGGCCGCACGGCGAGGACGCGGCGCAGGGGTGCCCCGAGCTCGAGCTCGAGCGAGATGCTGACGATCCACTCACCCTTGGCGCCGGTGACCCGGCCCTCCGCATCACCCCAGGTGTCGATCGCGATCTTGAGCTGGTGCGTGCCGGGCAGGCCGTTGACCACGTCGGTCACGTCGCTCGAGATGCTGAGCGGGCCACCGAACGGCGTGACGGCGCGCACGAGCTCGAGCCCGGGCGGACCGTCGCTGCCCTCCGCTGGCTCGTCCAGCGAAACGCTGAGCAGACGGTCGAAAGCGTCGCAGGTAAGCGGCCAGTTGTGGCCCTCGGGCATCTCGAGCTCCTGCCAGCCCGCGAAGGGAAAGCAGGGCGACTCGAGCTCGACCTTGAGCACCGCACGGCTCACCGAGTCGGCCCCGAAATCGACCTCCGCGATGGCGTTGCGCACGTACTCGGCCTGATCGTCGCTCGAGACGCGCACGCGCTCGAACACGCTCAGCGTGCGTGATCCGGTCACGGGTTGGTCGCCCTTGGGTTGCTTCAGCGGCTCTGACGCGCAGCCGAGCGCGGCGAGCAGAGCTGGGACCAGTGAAGCGTATTTCACGAGGCCGCCGTCGCAACGCGGTAGACGCTGACGGCCCGCTGCACGCCCTTGAGGTTGGCTTGCTGCGGCGTCACCTGAAGCTCCGTGAGCAATTCCTTCACGCCAGGCACTCGGTAGACCTCTTCCGTCAGGTAAATCTCGTCGGCATCGGCCAGACCCTGCACGCGGGCGGCGATATTCACGGTCTGGCCGAAGAAATCGAGGCGCTCGTTGAGCGTGACGGCGATCGAGGCGCCGCGGTGCACGCCGACCTTGAGCACGATCTCGCGCTCGCCCACCTCGCGGTTGAACGAGTCGATCTCGCGCAGCATGTCACGCGCCGCCGTCACGGCGTCGACCGGGCTCTCGAACGAGGCCATCACGGCGTCGCCGATCGTCTTCACCACGGCGCCGCGGTGCCGCTTGATGGCGCGCCCCAGCCGCTCGAAGTGCTGGTTGACGAGGGCAAAGGCCCTGAGATCGCCGATGCGATCGTACATCGCCGTCGAGCCCTTGAGGTCGGTGAACAAGATCGAGATGTCGCGCACGCCGATGCCGTCCGAGCTGCGAATGACCTCGTTGCCGAAGGCGTGACGGAAGGTGTGGGAGGTGAGCAGACGCCGGCCGGAGAGGAACTTGTCGAAATGCTGGTGCGTGGACTTGCCCTGCGCGGCCAGCGAGTTCAGCTTGTCGATCACGAACTGCGGCTTGCAGAACAGGACGATCGAGTTGCGCTGCTCGCTATCGTTGTGGAGCTCGAGCCGGATTTTTCCTGGCGCGACCTCGATCGGCGGATGGCCGAGCTTGCCGTCCTGCAAGCGCAGCCGCAGCGTCCCATTTTCGTCGCTGCGGCTCCCGTCGATGACCAGCACGAACAGCGCGTTGGTGATGATGTCGTAGACCGCCACCGCGCCGTCGACGAGCTCGGCATCGAGCGTGGTGACCGCATTCGGCGCGAGGTACGACATCACCGGCGACATCTCGCGAGCCAGGTCGACGAAGCGTGGCCCGGCGGGCTCGGGGCGCGCTTCCTGCGCGAAGCTGTAGCGAAGGTAGAAGTCTTCGACGCCTAGCGCTTCGGGGCGATGGGCGGCGATGGCGCGCACGCGGGGAGAAACGGTGAAGCCCACGTGAACGTAGTCGTCGAGCTTCGTTTCAATGTCGGTCGAGCACATGTAGCAGTGAAAGACCGAGCACAGGCTCTGCAAGCTGGTGAAGCTCTGCACCGCAGCGCCGCAGCCGGGGCAGAGCAGGCTCCAGCTCATCTGGAATAGCCCCACCTTGCTGGCGAGCAGGAGGAGGTCGACGGCTTCATCTTCGGAAACGCCGCGCTCCGCAGCAAAGACGAAGGGGTTGGTGCGAAAGAGCGCCCACTCGTCATCAGTGCGCATGAAGCTCTCGAGCTTGGAGATCAAGCGCGGGCTCCAGGCGCGGAGCAGCTCGAGCTCGGCGAGCTTTTCGTCCAGAAACCCTTCGTCCAGCGTGGCCATGGCGACGAAACCCTTATGCCGACCGGGGCGGCCCGGTTACGGGTGGGCAGTATCGCGCGGCGCTCGGGCACCCAGCAAGGCTCTCGACGGTTGCGACGGACGGCACCCTGCCCTAGGCTGCCCGCAAGGGTGTCGCGGACGTTTCGCGGCAGGCTTTCGGTTGGTCGGGCCGCCAACCGGCGAGAGCTTTGCCCTTGGATCGTGATCCCGAACTAGCCCCGGAAGCCTGGCCTGCGGCGCGGCGTGTCGCCGAGCGCGTACTACGGCCGCTCGAACGCTTTCTGCACGTCGAGGCGGCCAGCGGCATCTTGCTGCTCGCGGCAGCCGTGGTGGCGGTGATCTGGGCCAACTCGCCCTGGGCAGAGTCGTACGCGCGGCTCTGGCACATGCCGGTGACGCTTGGCCTCGGCCCGCTCTTGTCACGCGAGACGTTACATTTCTGGATCAACGACGGCCTGATGGCGATCTTCTTCCTCGTCGTCGGTCTGGAGATCCGCCGCGAGATCCACGAGGGCGAGCTCTCCGAGCTCAAGCGCGCGGCGCTGCCCGTGGCGGCCGCGCTGGGCGGAATGGCGGCGCCCGCGGGGATCTACCTGCTGTTCAATGCCGATCCGGTCACGCACGTGGGTTGGGGTGTACCCACGGCCACCGACATCGCGTTCGCGGTGGGCGTGCTGGCGCTGCTCGGCAAGCGCGTCCCGCCTGCCTTGAGGGTGCTGCTCCTGGCGCTCGCCATCATCGACGACATCGGCGCAATCGTCGTGATCGCGCTGTTCTACTCGTCGGGCATCGCCTGGTCGGGCCTGCTCGTTGCTGCCGCGGGTCTGTTGCTCGTCGTTCTGCTGCAGCGCCTCGGTGTACGGCGAGTGATGGTCTACGTCCCGGCCGGAGCGGTGGTCTGGTTCGGCGTGCTCGAAGCCGGCGTGCACCCGACCATCGCGGGCGTCGTACTGGGCCTGCTGACGCCGGTTCGACCCTGGTCCCGCGAGCCACTGCCGCCCGGTGCGCGGCTCGAAGCTGCGCTTCACCCCTGGGTCGCATTCGTGATCATGCCGCTGTTCGCGCTCGCCAACGCCGGCGTCAGCCTGGGCGACGTCGCGATCGCCGACACGGCCACGCGCAACGTCGCCATCGGCGTGATGGCCGGGCTCGTGCTGGGCAAACCGATCGGCATCTTGCTCATCAGCTTCGTGACGGTGCGGCTCGGCATCTGCGCCCTGCCGCGCGGCGTCGGCTGGCGCGGGGTCATGGTCGTCGGCGCCGTCGCCGGCATCGGCTTCACCATGGCCATCTTCATCGCGGGCCTGGCCTTCCCGAACCCCGCGCTGCTCGGGGCGGCGAAGCTCGGCGTGCTGTGCGCTTCGGTGCTCGCCGCCTGCCTGGGAGCGCTCGCCGGCGTCTTCGTCCTGCCGCGCAGGTTCGACCGCGGGGCGGCCCAGAGCGACCAAGAGGCCGAGAGCTCCACGCAGGGCTAGCGCTTTCGCCGGCACCGGCTAGGGTCAGGCTCCCCATGCTCGACGTCTGCCCAGCGGAGTCCGCCACCCAACATCGTGTGCTCGGTCTCGTGCAGCGCCATGGTTGGAACGCGACGGCCTTTCAGACGCTCGAGAGCGGCTACTCGTACTTCTTTCCGCGCGGCGACTCCTGCGTTGCTTACGCCGATACGGGGAGCGCCTGGGTGGCGGCAGGCGCGCCGCTCGCTGCCCCCGATGCACTCGCGAGCGCTTGCCAGGCGTTCGTGGGCGCCGCGCGTGAAGCGGGCAAGCGCTGCTGCTTCTTCGCCACGGAAGAGCGCCTGAAAGCCGCCGTGGGCGACCGCTTGCTGACGCTGAAGATCGGAGAGCAGCCGGTGTGGGACCCCAAGGACTGGCACGGCATGGTGGCCGGGAAGCGCAGTCTGCGCGAGCAACTCCGTCGCGCACGTGCCAAGGGCGTGCGCGTGCGCCTGGCGACGACGAACGAGCTCGAAGCTGGCCCCACCCGCGACGCATTGCGCAGGACGAGCGAGCGCTGGCTCGCCAGCCACGGCATGCCGGCCATGGGCTTTCTCGTGCGCGTCGAGCCGTTCACGTTCATCGCGCACCGCCGCTATTTCGTCGCCGAAATCGCGGGGCGCGTCGTCGCCTTCGCGGCCGTAGTACCGGTGCCGGCGCGAGGCGGCTGGTTGGTCGAGGACCTGGTGCGCGACCCCGACGCGCCCAACGGGACCAGCGAGGTCTTGATCGACGCCGTCATGCGCTGGGCGGCAGACGAGAGCTGCGGTTGGCTGACGCTCGGGCTCGCGCCACTCGCCGGCGACGTCCCGGGCTGGCTGCGCCTGGCGCGCTACGGCGGCGCCTTCTTCTACGACTTTCGCGGCCTCCACGCCTACAAGGCCAAGTTCCGACCGAAGGCGTGGACGCCGATCTACCTCTCCTATCCTGCCACTCAAACCGCGTTCGCCTCCGTTGGCGACGCCCTGGCGGCCTTCGCGGGAGGGGGACTCGTGAGCTTCGGCGTGCGCTCGCTGCTCAGGCGTTATGGTCGGTGGAGCGCGGCCATGCCCGCGGCCAGCGCCGGAGCCTCGACCTCGTCCGCTGTCACGATCAAGTAGCGACGCTCGAGCGCGTGTAGAAGCGCAAAGCTCGGTCCCCGTTCGACGCGGCCTTGCTGCAGTGCCTCTCTGACGAACGCGACGGGGCTGTCATCGACGAACAAGATCCAGTCCGCCTGCTGCAGGACTGGAAGCTCTCTTTCGTAGTGTTCGCGCAGCTGGAGTACCTGCAAACGCAGCGGAGTCACCGACGTGAGCAAGACGAGCGGCGGGCGCAGCGCCTCGAGCATGCCCTTGAGTCGCTTGAGGTGCGCCAGAAAGGCGGCAGCACCTGCGGGCGCATCGATCATGCGGTTCAGGTCGCCGCCGCAATAGTGCAGAAGCGCCGTACATAGTGCGCGGCGCTCCGGCGGGATACCGTGCGGGCACAAGACGAGCCTCGATTGCTGTGAAGCGGTAGCAGAGCCGGCCATCGGCGGGCGCCCTCGCGTCTCGGTTCATTGTGACCAGCGGAGTCGCGCTTGGCAAAGGACGCTTGTACGACGGCGACGCACGCTGCCTCACAACTTGCGGAGCAGGCTCACGCGCGTCACGCTGATAGGGTTGCCGGAGAAGAAGACGCAGACGTGTAACGTTTGCGGGCGCGGATCACCAGAGGTGCAGACCAACTACACCCTGATCGGCGACTCGCACGGCTGGCGCTCGCAAGTCGTGAACAATCAAGGCAAGCGCGAGCTCGTCTGGTTTTGCCCGGATTGTTGGCGCAAACGCAAGCAAGCCTGAGCCGTCGCCAGCGCGGGGAAATCGTGTTTGACTGGTGCCGTGGTCTCGGGAGTCGTTCGCTTCTGCGGCGTTTCCCTGCTCTTGGCGGGCACCGCCTGCGGCAGTCGCTCCAGCCTCGACGCTGGAGCGCTGGACGACGACTCACCACCGCCCGTTCCCACTAGCGAACCCGAGCCGCAACCGAAGATGCCGCGACCGACGCCGGCGCCCGAGCCCGTGCCGGAGCCGCCGCCCACCATGGCGCCGATGCCCGAACCCGCACCGGAGCCCGAGCCCGAGCCGCCACCTGACGTCGAGCTCGTGACGGTCGCTGGCTGCCCGAGCCAGTGCCTGGGCGGCTGCCGCTT
>DATLIL010000747.1:0-8262 GCA_035539475.1 Polyangiaceae bacterium | reverse complement strand
GCTGCTGCGCGGCTGCCAGTGCCGCCGCTCTGGCCGACCCCGCCGCCGGCGCCCGCGTTGCCCGTCGTGCCCGCGCTCCCGCCACCGCCGAGAGGCGCCACCGCCGTGCAATCGTTACGGCACGTGTCGGCGTCGACCATGTTGGCGTCGTCGCATTGCTCACCGGTGTCGACCACCCCGTCGCCGCAGCGAGCTGGCTGACAGGTCGTGCGACACGCGCCCGCTACGGTGTCGCTGTTCGCTGCGCCGCTGTCGCAGACTTCCCCCGTGTCGATCACGCCGTCACCGCAGCCAGCAAGCTTGCAGGTGCTCCTGCACGAGTTCGGCAGCGTGTCGCTATTCGCTGTCCCGTTGTCGCACACTTCGGTGCCTTCCAGGATGCCGTCGCCGCACACCGTGTAGGCCACCACGCAGAAGTCATCGATCGTCCAGCCACTGAGCTCGAGCCCGGGGTCGCTGGTCAGTCCGAAGGTGACCTCGACGGAGCCGTCTTGCGCCTGTTCGCTGATGTCGAGGTCCTGAAAGCGCCACTCCCCGTCCTCGTGGTTGATGTCGTCGGCGCCCGTCTCGGTAGCCATGTTTTGCCACAGCTCCGAGCCGTCCACGCTGATGGTGGCGTGGTCGAACTCGGCGTCCTCGACCGCCAGAAACCTGCGGTACTGCACGCGAACGAAGCGAAAGCCGGTGGTGGTGACCATCGGACTCGTCACGGTTCTGGAGCTATCCGGCAGGTACGTGCCGCTCATCGCGAGGTCGTTGCCGAGCACCGAGCTGCCGCTGAACGCCTTCTTGGGATCCCTGGCCAGGCCCTCGGGCGCTCCCCACTCCCAGTCGTCCTCTCCCGCTGTAGCGCCGTGCGACCAACCGTTCGCGAAAGGGTCGTTCTCGAAATCCGTGCAATAGAGCTCGACCACGTCGCCGACGAAGAACTCGTACCAGGGATCGGCGGCGTTGGCGGGCAGCGCCGCATCCGAGAGGTCGGTGCTGGCTGCGATCTGATACTGAACGACCTGACCAGGGGCCTGCTCCGGGATGCTCCCGACCCAGCCCGCGCCGTTGTCGGTGAGCGTCACGCTGCCGGAGACGTTCGTATCTTCCCGCAGACGCCAGTTGAGCGTCGCCGATTGCACCGACATGCAGGTGCCGGCCGAGGGCGCCTCGCTGACGGTGATCTGCCAGCTGTCCCGCTGGTGATCGAGCGGCACAGCGACGTTCGCGGTCGTGGCCAGGCCGTGGTCCTGGAAAGCCTGGCGCACCTCGCAGAAGTTCGGCGTGCCGTTGGTCAGCGTACCGTCATCGTCGTCGGCAGCGAGCGCGGGCCCGTAGCTGCCCGGGATGTCCGGCGCGTTGCTGAGGACGCCGTAGAAGATCTTGTCCGCCTGAGCCACGCCGGCGTCCGCGCCGAGCTTCTGGACCAGCGCCTTCCTCAGATCCCACAGCGTGCCCGCGATGATCATGCCGGTCGCGTGCGGGTCCTCGTCGACGTCGTTTGGCCAGCCCCATTCACCGCCCGACGGATCGACCTCCCTGAGGGGATCGCCGTTGTTTCGGAAACCGAGGCCCATGCTCGCGTCGTCGGTGATCGTCGTCGCGAAGTAATCGCCGAGACCCTCGCTCAGCGCAGGGTCGAAGCCACCGCCCGCACCGGCGACCAGCGTGTTGAAGTGCAGCGCGTGTCCGAACTCGTGATAGACGACATCGGCGAGCTGCCCGGTGTTGCCGCAACCGTCGCCCGAGCTGAAGAAGTTGAGCGAGTTGTCGTCGCCCAGGAAGTACGCGTTGCACACGTCGTTGATGTTCACGTACGCGGTCAGGGTTTCATCGAGCCACTCGAGGTCGGGATTGAGCTCGCGCGCCAGGGCCTTCGCGATGTTGAGATGCACGAACGTGTTGAGCTGAGCGTCCGACGTCTCGGAGCCGGCCGCGGACCAGCCCTGCATTCCGCCGTCCGACAAGCTGAGCGACATGCTCGCCGCTTCTCCCGCCTGGTTGATGACGTTCACGTACGGCCCCGACGCCCGAGCCGTCACCGAAGCCGGGTTCGTGCCCATCCACGACAGCTTGCCCTCTGCGTCGGAGGTTGCGGCCTGGCCGTTGAGCGTCACGCCCGCGAAGGCCGCCGGCAAGCTCAGGCGCGTCCCGCCCGGCCAGCGCTGCGACACGTCGTACGTGAGGGTGCCCTCGAAGTCGCGGTGGAGCTGTCGCCTGGCCACCGGCTCTCCGGTCACCGCGCTCACGAACACCGCCCACTCTCCGTGTGGCTGCTGACTGGCAACTTCGATGCGGTACACCGGAACGTAGTCGATGACACCGCTCTCGGACACGATCGGCAGGATCTCTGACGTGGTCGACACGCGGCGCGCGCGCGCGTTTCCTCCGAGATCGGCGCGCACGCGTTTCTCGGCGAGCTCCGCCAGCTTGTCCGAGCCGTGTTTGACCGCCGCCGCCGGCACGACGACGAACGGAAACGCCGTCGAGGTGACGAGGATCAGGCGGTCGTTGCGGAAGCCGAACGTGATGCTGCCGCCGTCCACACGCTGCCCGCTTGCCCACTGGTCGAAGCTCACCGTGCGCAGGCCGCGGTACTCGAAGGTCCCGCGCTGGACGAAGTCTTGCGGCGCGCCGCCGGGAGCCAAGAGCTCGATGTGTGCGGCGAGCAAGCTCTGCGCCGCTTCCGACGCGACGACCGCGTCCGCGTTGACACCGTCGAACGCGGCGCCCGAACCGATCAGCGTCAGCGGCACCTCCGTGTGCGCGTCCCAGATCACGTCCCAGCTGCCGCCGAGGTCAGCCTCGAAGTCCCTGAGCAGCTGGAAGGCCTCGCGCGACGGCGCTCGCGCCACGGTCGCCCGCTGCAGCCTCGATTGCAGTCCCTGATAGGCCACGTTGGCCCGCTTGGTCTGCGGCGTCGCCACGACAGCCTGGGACTCGAGGGAATGAGCGGTGGCGAGCAGAAGCGCCAGAACGCCCACCAGGTACGGTCTTTTCATCGAGCGGTGGTCCTTCGTAGTGCGGTCGCGCAAGGGCATGACAGGGTACATGCCGCCGGTGTCGGCGGAAGGGGGAGGCACGGATCGCAGGTAGGTGTAACGAGCCCCTCGATACGGCTCAACGCGGGCACACGAGGAGTGACCAATTAGCCTCCCAACGCTGGCGCTTTCGCGCCGCAGTCTGCTAGCGCTGCGCAATTCTAAAATCACGACAACGCACGCTGCCGCATGCCTGTTGATTCGCAGCACCAGCGCAGCGGCCGGCTGTCATGACAGGAGCCGCGCGTCAGCTGCTCTCGGCAGCGATCATCTACCCGGTTTCGCGTAGCCGGCGGACGCCAGCGACTCCGGGAAGCTCAACGCGCCTCGAACTCGACCAGCCCCAGCGTGAGCTGGTCCTGATCCGTGGTCGCGCTGATCACTCCAGTGCTGAGGTCCTCTGGGCGCTCCAGGGTCAAGGTCGCCTTTGGCGAACGTTGGGCGAGGCCGGGCTGCTCGGGCGCGACACCAGCCTCGAGCAGTGCACGCGCATCGAGCTGCAGGGTCACGGTTCGATCGAGAAACTTTCCGGAGCTGGCCACGCGCTCGTTCGCGCGAACATCCAGGGAGATCGCGCCGTCACCGCTCTGAAGAGAGTAGGTCGCGACGGTGATCGGCCGGTCGTCGACCGGGTGACAAGGAGACAGCTCACGGGTCAGTGCCTCGGACTGGACGTCCACCGTGAGGTCGGTGCTCTCCCCCGTCTGCAGCCAGGTGATCGTTCCGCGGTGCAGCCCGACGCTGGGCTCGTCGACGACAATCGGCGGCTCGTTCGTGGCGCCGCACACACGTCGCTCGGGGGGACACCCCGAGAGAGCCACCAGGAAACCCAGCACCGCGACGAACGACCCGCGCACCGTGCATCAGATTAACACGGGTCTGTGTCAGGCTCGAAGGGCTAACCCTCGAGCTCGGCAGCGATGGTGCGCGCCACGCTGCGCGCCCGATCGAGCTCGTGCAGCTCGAAGCTGATGCCGCCGACGACGGGATGGCCGCCGCCGCCATAGCGTGCGCAGATCGAGCTGATGTCCGTATCGAGCGGCTTACCCGACCAGGGGTTGTAGCCGACGCTGATCTTGGGGCCGTTCTTGAGCAGGCCGATGACGACAGAATAAACGGACTCGGGATAGAGGGCGTAGGTGACGAACTTGCCGACGCTCTCCAGCACGCTCTCGGTCAGGTCGACGAACACGACGCGACCGTGGAGCTCGCTCTTGGTCTTGACGCGCTCGACGAAGCGCTCGTGCTTGCGGCCCAGCGGGCGGTAGCGATCGGTCACGCCTTGCGAGAGCGCCACCTCGCCGAGCGGCTTCTCGGCGAACTCGGGCACGAGCTTGTTCAGGAAGTTGTCGTCACCGTAGTGCTCGACCACGCTGACGAGCTTCATGATCGGGTTCTGACGATCCACTGCCTGGGCAGCGCTGTCGAAGCGCGCCGAGTCGATGCGGTCGGCCCAGGCCACGAGCTCGTCGAGAGCGGGGTCCGAGAAACCAAAGCGCTCGCGTCCGAGGTCGGCCACGAGCTTGGTGCAGGAGCTGTAGCTCGGATCGAAGAACATCCGACCGCCGTCGCGCTTGCTCTCGAAGTCGGCGCGGTCGGCGTCGCTGCCAAATGCGGTGCGGTGATGATCGAAGTACCAGTCGAGGCGGGGCGAGCTCGAGTAGCGGTAGTCGAGGATCGCGTTCTGATCGCCGCTGAGCACGGCGTCGTCCGCCCGCAGCTGGCCGGCGCCGTAACCGCAGGCGCGATACTCGAAGGTGATGTCGTCCCCGCTCAGGGAACGCATCAACCGCGTGAACATCACGGCACTGGCAAGACCGTCGAAACAGTGACCGTGAGTGGCGACCACCAAGCGCATTTCGCCGCTGTGTTAGCACAGGGCCGAGGGCCGGCGCGAAAAGGTAGCAACTCGGGACCAGCCCTGACCGACCTGTTTCCGTGGGAGCGAAAACCATTCTGCGGGGGCCCGAGCTGCCAGCGCGCCTGCTCGATCTTGAGGAGCCGCCGACTGTCCTCTACTTACGTGGCGAGTTGCCGCGCGGGCCCGCGGTGGCGCTGGTCGGAACGCGACACCCGACTCGCGAAGGGCGGCGCTTCGCCAGTGAGCTCGCCCGTGATCTGGCGCGCGCCGGCGTCGCCATCATCTCGGGCGGCGCCGAGGGCATCGACCGGGCGGCACACGTCGGAGCCCTGGCCGCCGGCGCGTTCACGCTGGTGGTTGCACCCGCGGGTTTCCAGCGTCCGTTTCCGAAGCGGCACGAGCGACTGTTCCGTCGCATCGTGTCGCACGGCGGGGCCTACGCCTCGCTGGTTCCCGACGACAAGCCCGCGCCACGCCACGGCTTCTTCGCTCGCAATGCCTGCCTGGTCGCGCTGGCGCACGCGGTCGTCGTCGTCGAAGCGCCCGTGCGCAGCGGCGCGCGTAACGCGGCCAAGTGGGCGCGCAGCATCGGCCGACCTCTCTTTGCGGTACCAGCCGCGCCCTGGAACTCGAAGGGCAAGGGCTGCAACCAGGAGCTTCGCCTCGGTGCGCGCGTGGCCGAGAGCGCCCGGGACATCTTGCGAGAGCTCTCGGCTGCCCACCTCCATCCGATCCCCGTCCCCGGACCGTCCTGGGCGGCCGGACCCGCCGCGCCTCCTCCTCAAATGGAGCTCGCCTTGGGTCAGGACGACGAAATTCGCCTGCTCCGCGCCGTGGCGAAGGGCGCGGGACATCCTGACGAAATTTGCGCATCCACTGGCCTCACGGTCGGCCGGGTGCAAGGGTTGGTCTTGACGCTTACGCTCAAAGGCGCCTTAGTTCCGGCCCCCGACGGGCGCCTCAGGGTCGTTGCTCAGGCAGATGGCCCGGCGACCAGCACGCAAGAACCGGAAACTATTGGCTAATTGTAGCGATCGCCCAAACTTCGGGGTTGCGCGAGGCCCTCACTGGTCGCATTCAGGGGGCTTGGAAAGGCACTGTAGAGCAGATGGGTAAGACCCTCGTCGTCGTCGAATCTCCCGCCAAAGCCAAGACGATCAAGAAGTACTTGGGCGCGGGGTACGAGGTGTTGGCCAGCAAGGGCCACGTCAAAGATCTGCCCAAGAAGATGGGCATCGACGTGGAGGATGGCTTCAAGGAGACGTACGAGGTCATCGAGACGAAGGCCAAGGTGCTGCAAGAGCTCAAGGCCGAATCGAAGAAGGCCGATGTGCTCCTGCTCGCAACCGACCCCGACCGCGAGGGTGAAGCCATCGCCTGGCACATCGCCGAGGAGCTCGGCCGCCCGAAGCTCGAAGTGAGACGCGTCGAGTTCGAGGAGATCACCAAGAAGGGTGTGCAGCGCGGCATCGACCACCCGCGTGAGCTCGACGCCCACCTCTATGATGCGCAGCGCACCCGGCGCGTGCTCGATCGCATCGTCGGCTACGACGTCTCGGCCCTGGTCTGGAACAAGCTGGCCTTCGGCCTCAGCGCCGGCCGCGTCCAGTCCGTGGCCCTCAGGTTGATCGTCGAGCGCGAGCGCGAGATCGAAGCGTTCGTGCCCGAGGAGTACTGGAACGTCTCGGTGGCCCTGAAGGGCAAGAGCGCGGCCTCGTTCCCTGCCCGGCTGAACAAGGCCGACGGCGAGAAAATAGAGGTCAAAAACGGCGACCAGGCGGCCCGCGTCAAGGACGCGCTGAGCAACGCCAAGTACAAGGTCGTCGGCGTCACCAAGCGCGAGCAGAAGCGCAACGCCACCGCGCCGTACACCACCAGCAAGCTCCAGCAGGACGCCACCAGCCAGCTGCGCTTCACGACCAAGCGCACGATGAGCGTCGCCCAGAAGCTCTACGAAGGTATCGACCTCAAGAAGGACGGTGGTCTGGTCGGTCTCATCACCTACATGCGTACCGACAGCGTGCGCGTGAGCGCCGACGCCGTGGCCGAGGCCCGCACCTTCATCCAGGAGAACTACGGCGAACGCTTCTTGCCGGCGCAGCCCAACGTCTTCAAGTCACGCAAGGACGCGCAAGAGGCGCACGAGGCCATCCGCCCGACGTCGCTCGAGTTCACTCCCGAGAAGGTGCAGAAGCATCTCTCGGACGAGCAGTTCAAGCTCTACAAGCTGATCTGGGACCGCTTCATCGCCTCGCAGATGTCGCCGGCCATCTACGATCAGACCGGCGTCGACATCGAGGCCCGACCCAACAACGGCGCGGCCTACAAGACGCTGCTCCTCCGCGCCAGCGGTAAGGTGCTGAAGTTCAGCGGCTGGCTCGAGCAGTACCAGTCGGGCAAGAGCTTCGGTGATTCCAAGGAGCTGGCTGGCGAAGAGGACGGCGGCGACACCGAGGCCGGCGGCGGCAACGGCGCCGGTGGCGGTAACGGCGCTGCCAAGGCCAAGCCCGCCGAGGACGAAGAAGGGTTGCTGCCGGAGATCAGCGAGGGCGAGGCGCTCACGCTGGTCACTCCGCCCGGCGTGATCACCGAGCAGAAGTTCACGCAGCCCCCGCCCCGCTACAACGAAGGCTCGCTGGTGCGTGAGCTCGAGAAGCGCGGCATCGGTCGGCCCAGCACCTACGCCGAGATCATCAGCAAGGTGCAAGCGCGCGACTACGTCGAGCGGCTGCCGGGCGGCCAGATGAAGGCCTCCGATCTCGGCAAGATGGTGGTCGATGGTCTGGTCTCGACCAGCCTCGACTTCATGGACCCGAGCTTCACCGCCAAGATGGAGGAGGAGCTCGACGACGTGCAGAGCGGCAAGCTCGAGCGCGTAGACCTGCTCGGCCGCTTCTACAAGCGCTTCCGCGACGTGCTCGAGACGGCCAAGAAGCAAAAGCGCTGGGCCCCCGATCCCGAGCCCACCGAGCACAAGTGCCCCGAGGACGGCGGCGTGCTGCTCAAGCGCTGGAGCCGGAACGGCAACTTCCTCGGCTGCGAGAACTACCCGAAGTGCAAGTTCACGCAGGATCTCAGCAAGGACGGCAAGCCCGCCGAGGTCAAGCTCACCGATTACATCTGCGACAAGTGCAGCAAGCCGATGGTGATCAAGAGCGGTCGCTACGGCGAGTTCCTGTCGTGCAGTGGTTACCCCGAGTGCAAGAACGCCAAGCCGGTCCCGCTAGGGATCCCGTGCCCCAAGTGCGGCGGCGACATCATCGAGGTGCGCTCGAAGAAGAAGGGCGCCCGCTCCTTCTACGGCTGCGCCAAGTACCCGGATTGCGATTTCAAGGTCTGGCAGAAGCCGATCAACGAGCCCTGCCCGCAGTG
>DATLIL010000746.1:0-8016 GCA_035539475.1 Polyangiaceae bacterium | reverse complement strand
CTGGGGCTCGATCGAGGACACCATCGAGGGCTGCCTGCAAGCGATGTGGGACGAGGGCCCCGGCGGCGGCCACTACGACAACATGGCCAACGACGACTACACGGAAGCCTTCTGCGGCTTCTACACGACGCCCGACGGCGAAGTCTGGGCGCTGCAGAACTTTCGCTGAGTTTGTTTGGTTGGGAACACGCCGTAACGACGCTGCCTGTCGCGCTTCAAGTTCGGCGAAGGGATCGCTCATCGGCATCGGTACATTGCCGGCTTGCAATGGGGTGGCTGGTCAAAACGGGACCCGGCCTCTGCGTGAGCGCTGTCGACATTGACCGTGGTGGGTCAGCGTGGCGGCGCGACAGGCACTGTCGTGGGCGGTGTGTTCCCCAAGCCAGGGTCACGAGCAACCCGGGCGCCCATTGCATTCGAGCAATGTACCGTTGGCGGTGCGCGATGGGCTCCGCGGAAGCTGAACGGTGAGAACCCCGCCTATCGCGCCCAAGTCTGCGTCAGGTTGCTTCGAGGGCGGCAGCGGCGGAACCGTGGAGATCCGCGAGCTACCGCGCAGCTAGGCCAGGGACTGGCGCTGTTCGGCGAGGTGCCACGGGCGCTCGGCGTAGACGTCGTCGAAGAGCGTGGAGAGCGCGGGGCGCGCTGCGCTCTCGGAGCTCTGGATGGCGAGATCGAGCTCTTCGTCGACCTCGCGCAGCCAGCGCGGCTCGAGCGCGATCCCATCGTGGTGCTCCGCCGGCGGCTCACCGAGGCAGGTGCCTTCGACGAAGCGCTCGAGCCAGCGCTCGATCTCGCCGGCAGGGCGGTAGCGCGTGGGATCGTCGCTGGTGGAGTGGGGTCCCAGCCTGTACGTGAGGCACTCGATCAATGTGGGTCCGTCGCCTGCGCGGGCTCGCGCCAGGGCGCGCTGCACGGCGTCGTGCACGACGAGCGCGTCGTTGCCGTCGATGGTTTCTCCGTCGAAGCCGTAGGCGCGCGCCTTGATCGCGAAGCTCTCGGACGCGGTCTGGCGCGTCGTCGGCACGCTGATGGCGTAGCCGTTGTTCTGGCAGACGAAGACGACCGGAGCGCGCCAGATCCCCGCGAAATTCAGGGCGGCATGAAAGTCAGGGCTGCTGGTCGCGCCGTCGCCCATGAAGGCCAGCGCCACGGCGCGATCGCCGGCGAGCTGCATGGCGCGAGCCGCGCCCACCGCATGCGGTAGCTGCGTGGCGATGCAGCTCGACCACGACACCTGCTTCACGGCGCGTGAGGCCATGTGGCTCGGCATCTGCCGGCCCTTCATCGGATCGAGCTCGTTGCCGAACAGCTGCGCCACGTAGGCGCTGAGCGCGTAGCCGCGCACCAGCATCACGCCGCTCTCCCGCAACGCCTGGAACACCCAGTCGCGATTCTCGAGCGCCAGCCCGGCGCCGACGGCCACGGCCTCTTGACCGCTCGCGGGACCGTAGAAGCCGATGCGGCCCTGGCGCTGCAAGCCCAGCAGTCGCTCGTCGACGCGGCGCAGGCGCACGGTGTGCCGGTAGAGCTCCTGCAGGAGCTTGGGCTCGGCGCTCGTCATCGCAACGCTTCGGTCAGCTCTTCGAGCAGCTTCTCTTCTTCTTCGTGGATGCGCGCATCGGACTTCAAGAGCTGGCGCACGGCGCGCAGGACCTCGATGCGCTGCTCCTTGAGCAGCCCGAGGTTGGGCACTGGCAGTCGCTCAGTGCCGGCCAGACAAGCCTCCAGCGTGGCCCGATCGGCCTCGCTGACGCCCGATTGCGCGGCGAAGTCGCGCAGCGCCTGAGCCTCTTCACCAGCGAGCTCGTGATCGGCCCAGGCCACCTGCAAGAGCAGCTTGACGACTTCGAAGGCGAAGCTCGGATCCTGGCTCGCTTGGCTCATCCCAACGAGGCAGGGTAACTCAGCTGCAACCAAGGTCAACCGAGCTCGGCGAGCGCCTGCTCCACGGCATGCTGATCGGCGCTGGACTCGTTGCCGCGCATGGCCGTGAGCAGCGGGCGGGCCTCGGCCAGGTGAGCTCGGCCGGCCGCCACGACCGACAGCGTACGCGCGTCGCGAGACCAGGCGCGCAGGCCGCGCAATATCGCTCGGGTGGCGCGCTGGTGACCGAGGCGGGCCAGCGCCACCTGCGCGTGCCAGGAAACGGAGTCGCGGCGCAGACCGAACGGGCCGTAAGCGCGGCGCTCGAGCGCAGGCACGGCGTCCGGCAGCTCGAGCTTGGCGGCGAGCTCGATCGCGGCTTGGTGGTCGGCCTCGGTGCCCACCCGGGGCGCGTTCGCGACGACGTCGATGAGCTCATGGCCACCGGCGGCGTTGCCCCAGGACCCGAGCAGGATGGCCGCGCAGAGACGCACGGCGGCATCGTCGTCCTTGAGTGCCTTTTCGGTGACGGTGACGAAATGCGCGGGTGGTGGGCTCTCGGCGAAGCGTTCTTCTGCGATGCGAAAGGCCATCGCGCGCAGCTCCGGATCGTCGTCGCGGGCGGCGTCGAACACGGCCTGCTCGGCGGCGTCGCTACCGACGGTCGCGTTTGCAGCCGCCGCTCTTCGAGCGGACGTGCTGACATGATGCAGCGCGACCAGCGCTTGAAAGCGAACGGCCTCGTCGGACGCGCGGAAGGCGCTGCGCAGTACGGCCACGGCCTCTTCGTCGTCGGGCGGAGCCACCTCGCCGATGGCCAGCACGGCCATCTGGCGCAGGCGACGCTCTCCGCGCCGGGCCGCTTCCATCAGCGGCTCGAGCGCTTCGCGCGCGTCGGCATCCGCCAGAGCCACGGCCGCTTCGGCACGCAGATCGAGCTCGCTGTCATGCTGGAGGACGTGGCAGAGCTTCTCGATCGCCGCCGCGCGTTCGTCGCCGCGTGTGTGGCGCACGAGATCGCGCACGGCCGACAGCCGGACGTCTCGCTTCGGATGGTCCGCGTCGCGGATCGCGGCGGCCAGGTTGCGTGGAAGCGGCGGAAGCCCCCACATCAGGCGCGCTAGCTGCCTCCGGCGCCCGCCTGGCTCATGCTCATGGGCGCGCCACCCTCGCCGCCCGAAGACGAAGCGGAGGGCGGAGGCTCGAATTCGGCGTCCGTCCCCGTGCAGACCTCGTCCGAGCGATCATCCGGGATGGGCTCGTTGCTGTAGGGCACGATGCAGACCTTGCTCGGTCCGCGGTCGATGACCACGGCGGCCCAGGGATTGTCTGCAGCGCCCAGGTCCTGGCAGGAGTAATGCGTGCGGCAGTCGTCCTCTGCCTCGCAGGTCTTCATGCAGAAGCTGCGCTGGTAGGGTGAGGTGCCATAGGCGTCTTCACACCCCGCCACCGTGGAGAGGTTGGCGGCGAACAGCACACAGGTCGAGTCTTCTGGACAGGTCCCGGGCTCACAGTTGAAGACCGTGCAGTAGCCGGCGGGCTGCGTGATGTCGCAGATCCGGTCGCCGGCCTGCCCGCAGTCCGCTGACGTCTGACACTCGTCGCCGATGCCCGGCTGACAGCCGAGAAGCAGGAGAAAAAGGACGGCGGTGCGAGCGTCGGCCATGGGGCGGCCGGGAGTCTATGTCAGAAAGCCGCGCGGTTTGCACGCGCATTTGACACCACTAGATCTGGCCCCTAAAACTGGTCGGAATCGCGGCTGGACGACGCCGCGCCGCAACGATCGACATGGCTACACGCATCACCGAAGACTGCATCAACTGCGGCGCCTGCGAGCCCGAGTGCCCCAACGAAGCCATCTCGGAAGGTGACGCGATCTACGTGATCGATCCCGAGCTCTGTACCGAGTGCGTCGGCTTCTACGATCACGAGGCCTGCCAGTCGGTGTGCCCGGTCGAATGTTGCCTGCCGGATCCGAATCACGAGGAGGCCGAGGACGTGCTGCTCGAGCGCGCGCTGCGCCTGCATCCGGACGACACCGAGCTCGCCAAGCGGATCGGAGCCGGCAGCTTCCCCTCACGCTTCCGTAAGTAACTATGCCGGCGCCTCGCCACGAGCACGCGGCCCTCCTCCTGACGGTTTGCCTGGGTGCGACGGCCTGCGGAGGTGGTGCGCCGCTCTTGCACCCTGCGCACACGCTGCGCCCCGGCAAGATCAGCGGCAGCGTGGGCGCGAGCGGCAATTTTCTCCTGGGCGACGCCGACGACGCCATCGAACAGACGGACGCTGCAGGCGCCGGCAACTCGCTGGGACCGGACTCCGCCGAACAGACGACCGCTGGCATCGCCGCCAGCGTGGTCGGAGCGCCCGGCGTCGCACCGTTCGTCGCGGGTCGAGTGGGCGTCGCCGAGCGCACCGAAGCCGGCTTGACGTACACCGCGCGCAGCGTGCGCATCGACGGCCGCCACGCGTTCGAGGACAAATCGCGCGCCCTTTCGCTGGGGCTCGGCCTGCGCGCCATCCTCTCCCACCCGACGTCCGATCCGAACGATACCCCCAAGGCCAGCGGCGAGCTGTCCGGCGTCGACGCCGGCGGAGTGACCGGCTTCGGAGCAGACATTCCCCTGCTCGTCGGCTACCGCAGCGACGCAGAGCTCGTCCAGATCTGGGGCGGATTGCGCGGCAGCTACGAACACCTCCAGGGCGAAGTCCTGTTCGCAGAACCCACCGCTCCTGTGGCAGAGCTCGAGGCTGACGAAATCTCGGCCGAGGCACTGCTCGGACTCGGCGTTGGTTTGAGCCCGATCTGGGTGGCCGTGGAAATTGCCGTCGGTTACCTCCATGTAGAGGGTGAGCTGCGCCCAGAAGGCCTGCCGGTCAGCACCGCGAAAGTGGATGGCCTGGCTGTAACGCCCGCCGGGGCAATCATTGGGCGCTTCTGAGACGTTTCGGTAGTCTCCTTGCCCCGCCAGAGGTGGGAGCTTAGTATTCTCTGGCCCAATGCAGCGGCGGTTGCGGATCCTATGGCCGGCTCTCGCAGCGACGACGTTCGTCGCGGCGACGATGGCGTTGGGCTGTACGGCCGACGACGTCCCCTACACCGCCGACGCCGACACCGGCAGTGCTCAGGCGTTCGTCTCGATCGAGCGCACCGTGCGAGCACAGGAACCGTACGAGACGCGCGCCGAGGCGTTCGCTGGCGTGCTGCAAACGCCCCCAGCCGTCGACGCGGCGTCCGTCTTGAAGCTCACCGGGCTCACGCGCGAGCTACCCGCCGACGGCCTGTGTAGCGACGGCCGTGAGCGCAGCAGTGTTCGCCTCGGTCCGCTGAGCAAGGTCGAGCTGCTCGACGCCGGCGACCTGGCCATCGACGCCGGCACCCCCACTTCCCTCGCTCCCCGCGCGTTCCCCACCGTCACCGATCTGGTGAGCGGCGTCGTCTACACCACGCGCGATCGGGACGCCGAGCGCCTGCCCGCCGCCGCTGACTACCGCGTGACGGCGAGCGGCGGCTCCTTCCGCGCGTTCTCCACCCAGGCGGTCGCCCCCGCTGAGCTCGAGAACGTCAGCGTCGACGGCGTGCCTCTCTCCGAGCTCTCCGTCCTCGGCGCGCGCGCCTCGCTCGCCTTGAGCTGGCTCCCCGGCGAAGGCCGCGATCTCGTCTACGTCGAGCTGACGTCGCCGAGCGGCCAGCCCGCCTTGCTCTGTGCTTTCCGCGACGACGCCGGCTCCGCCACCATTCCGTCCGGGTTCGTGCCCGCCAGCGGCCGCGGCACCTTCGGCGTGCACCGCCTGCGCACCGTCGAGTTCACGGCCGACGGCCTCGCACGCGCCGAGCTCCGCTTCGACTTCGAGATCGAAGCCGAAGTCACCTTTCAGTAAGGCCGGCGAGCGGATCGATTCGTCGAGACTCGTCGCACAGAGTCCGCTGCGGCCTCACACCGTTCTTCACAGGTCGTGCGAGCGAACCGCGCGGTCTCGCGCCGCAACCTTTCGATCGTGAACGTCGACTCATGGACTCTTAGGCTGTGACTCGAATTCACCTTCGCCAGCGCAAGCGGTTCCATCGACGCATCGTTCGATATCGGACGAGCCTGAGAATTGATGCGCACCATCCCCACGTACTGTATGCCCGCCGCCCCGCCGTCGATCGAGCTCTCCCGCCCCGATCGACGGTGGGTCGCTGGGTGTTCCGGGGTTGGCTGCCGCTGCTAGCGCACACGCGTTACGATCTCCGCGTCACCTAGAACTCCGCGTCACCTAGAAGCGTCGTTCGCTGAACAAAGAACCGCCAAGACGCGGGACCAACGCCAGACGACTCCTGCGCGAAATCTGCGTCCCGAGATGGCTCCGTTACGACGCTCGCGAGGCCGCGTCAGCGGCCGAGCATGGAACCACCCATGGGTCTTGGGACCAGCAGATCTCGATCAAGACAAGAGACCCGAGCCACAACAAACTGACCGAACAGGCGCCGATTTCTAACAATCCGCCCGGAAGGCCATGCGCCTTGCGCAGCCATTCCGCAAATCAAAAACAAACGGCGAGGCGGGCGTAGCCCGCCGAGCCAGAGGCCGCGAAGCGGCCGAGCCAAACTCAAGACCTGAGCTGAAAGCCCGCCAGCGCATCCAGCAAAGCGTTGAATCGCCTCCGCGTGCAGCGCGAACCACTGGTGATCCAGTCCACATGCTTGGGCGGGTCTAGGTCATCATGGAAATGGCCGATCACATCGAGGTGGTCGGCCTCGCCGGCCCAGAGCAGCTCGCCGCGCAACATGCTCAGCGTAGGCACGATGCCGTCGTTGCTCTCTTCGTTGACGTCGTGGCCGAGGCCGGCACGCAGGATGTCGAGCTCGCGCGTCGTGGGACGAGCGTAGGGATAGACGCGCGGCTTCTGGCTCGCGAACTGGTAGAGCGTGGAGTAGATGGCGGCGGTGAAGGCGGCGTAAGGGGAGCGGATGCGTTTTGCAAAACGCATCGAGCGCGGCGGCGGCGCGCAGGAGACGATGCAGCCATAGCGCACGCCGGTGGCGTCGTCGGTGGTAGCGTTGAAGAGGTCCATCGCCTCGGGCATGATCTGCACGATCGCGCCCTGATCGACGCGGATCTTGCCCAAGAACTCACCGATCTCCTCGCGCGCCTCGCGCTCGACGAAGCGCAGCACGTTCTCCGTCAGACGGCTGAACAGCCTGAGGTCGCCGCCGAAGAGCTGATCGAGACCGCCCACGCCGGCCAGTACGCGCGAAAAGATGGCGAGTGACGGTTCGCCCAGCGAGAGCGAGACGACGGTGAGCAGACTGAGCGCGTAGAGCACGCGTGTGCCCGAGACCGTCGCAAAGTAGCCGGCCAGGGGCGTGCCGTGATGGGGAGCGTTGATCATCACCGCGCTCTTCACGCGAGAGCGCCAGGGCCAATGCTCCTGGCCACTGCCGAGATCGACCGTGGGTGAGAGCAACAGGCGAACGTCGAGGCCGCCCGTCGAGTGACCCACGAGGTGGATCGGGCTGTCGTCGTCGCCGCAGGTGCGGGCGATGGTGTTGGCCAGCACGCGCGCGCGGTAGCGAAGTGACGAGGTCGGCGGCGTGGGTGCGTCTTCCGCGAGCAGAGTCAACCCGGCCGCCGCGAAGCGCTGTTCCAGCCCCTGGCGCAGATGCGTGAAGTAGTCGTAGCCCGCGATCTTGCCGAACCCGAACATGCCGGGCACGAAGTAGACGCGGTGCGGGGTGCTCATTTCGGCGTGGGCGGGCTGGCCGTCGGTTCGTCGACGACGCGATAGTCCAGCGTGCGCTGCGTGCCGCCACGCTGGTAGTTGATGCTGATCTTCTCGGCCGTGCGCAACGATTGGAATGCGTCGAAGGCTTCGGTCTCGCGCTCGATGGGCAGGCCGTTCACCGATCTCACGACGTCGCCGGGCTTGAGGTCGACGCCCTGCCAAAACTCGGGTGGGCGCAGCGAGACGATGTTCCAGCCGACGAACTTGCCCTGCTCGAGGCTGGGCTCGACCTCCACCATCTGCAGAAAGCGCGCAAAGCCGGCGTCGATGAAGCCGGTCAGGTCCTTGCGCAGCACGGTGCCCGGCGGGGCCTTCGGCGCTGCCGGTGCGCTGGCCGTGGCGCGCGGTGGAGGCGGCGGAGGCGGCGGGGCGGACGGAGGC
>DATLIL010000745.1:0-2092 GCA_035539475.1 Polyangiaceae bacterium | reverse complement strand
ACGTCGCCGTACTTCTCCTCGAAGATCATCATCGCGCCCTTCTTCTTGGCCTCTTCGATGGTCAAGACCTCGGTGCGGATCGGGTGGTTCTGCAGGGTGCGCTCGTTGACGAGCTCCTCGATCTTCTTGATCTCGTCGGCGCTGAGCGGCTTGCCGTGGGTGAAGTCGAAGCGGAAGCGGTCGGGGCCGACCACCGAGCCCTTCTGCTGGGCGTGAGCACCGAGCACCTGGCGCAGAGCCCAGTGCAGGAGATGCGTCGAGGAGTGATTGCGGCGAATGCGTTCGCGCCGCGCCGCGTCGACGACGAGGTCGATCGCCTCGCCCACGCGCACGCTACCGCTCTCGACGCGGCCGCGGTGCACGACGAGCCCCGTGAGCGGCTTTTGCGTGTCCTCGATCACGACGCGAGCGCCAGCCGTGGTGATCACGCCCTGGTCGCCGATCTGGCCGCCGGCCTCGCCATAGAACGGTGTGCGCTCGGCGATGATCTCGACCTGGTCGCCGGCGTCGGCGCTCTCGGCCAGGGCTCCGCCCTTGATCAGCGCGACGATGCTGCCCTTGTCGCTGTCGCGCTCGTAGCCTGTGAAGCGCACGCTGCCGCCGGCGACGCGCTCGAGCGCCTCGCGGTAGACACCTTCGACCGCCTGATTCTGCGCGACGAACTCCGAGCGCTCCTTGGCCTCCGCCAGCGCAGCGTCGTAGCCGGGGCGATCGACGGAGAGGCCGCGCTCGGCGCAGATCACCTCGGTCAGATCGAGCGGGAAGCCGTACGTGTCGTAGAGCCGGAAGGCGTCGGCGCCGGGCAGCACCGTCTGACTCTCCGTGTTCATCTCGTCGAAGCGCTCCTCCAGCAGCCCGAGCCCGCGCTCGATGGTCTGGCGGAAGCGCACCTCCTCACCCTCGCTGATGCTGGCGATGAGCTCTCTGCGCTCGCGGAGCTCCGGGTACTGCTCGCCCATCAGGTCCACCACCTTGAGCGCGACCTTGTGCAGGAACGGCTCGGCGATGCCCAGGCGGTGACCATGACGGATGGCGCGGCGCATGACCCGGCGGAGGACGTACTCCTTGCCGCTGCGATCGGGCAGCACGCCCTCGGCGATCATGAACGCCGTCGTGCGCGCGTGGTCGGCGATGACGCGCATGCTGACGTCGTCGGGCTGGCGCGTGCCGCCGTAGGGCTTTTTGGCCAGGTCCCCCGCGAGCTCGACCAGCGAGCGCAGGAGATCGGAGTCGTAGTTCGAGCTCTTGCCCTGCACGATCATCGACAGGCGCTCGAGGCCCATGCCGGTGTCGATGCTGGGCGCTGGCAAGGGATCGAGGCGAAACGCCTCGCCGTCCCTCTTGCGCTCGAACTGCATGAAGACGTTGTTCCAGATCTCGATCCAGCCGAGGCCCTCGGGCGTCTGCTCCTGACCGAAATCGCCGAGCCTCACCTCGGGACCGACGTAGTAGTGGATCTCGCTGCAGGGGCCGCAGGGGCCGGTGTCGCCCATCTGCCAGAAATTGTCCGCCTTACCGAGGCCAATCAGGCGATCGTCGCCGAAACCGGTGAGCTTGCGCCAGAGGTCGCGCGCCTCGCTGTCCTCGGGCACGCCGTCTTCGCCCTTGAAGTACGTGATGATGAGGCGTTCCGGCGACAGTCCGACGGTCTTCGTCAAGAATTCCCAGGCGAAGGCGACGGCTTCTTCCTTGAAGTAGTCGCCGAAGCTGAAGTTGCCGAGCATCTCGAAGAAGGTGTGATGCCGGGGCGAGGGTCCAACGGCCTCGAGGTCGTTGTGCTTACCGCTGATGCGGATACACTTCTGACTACTGGTAGCGCGCTTGTAAGAGCGCTGTTCCCGGCCCGTGAAAACGTCCTTGAACTGCACCATGCCGGCGTTGGCGAACATCAGGCTCGGATCGTTGGACAGGACGACCGGACCACTGGGCACGACTTCGTGGCCCTGCTCTCGGAAGTACTCGAGGAAGGCGCGACGGATTTCGGCGGACGACTTTTCCTGCATGGCGGCCGGGACATCTAGCACTTTCCCGCGCGGGAGGGGCTCGTGCCGGTGACGTCCCGGGGCAGGACGGCTGATTTCGTGGCCGGCGC
>DATLIL010000744.1:0-4958 GCA_035539475.1 Polyangiaceae bacterium | reverse complement strand
TGGATCGCCTGTCGCAGGCAGTGATTCGGGCGGAAGCGGGCATGGAGGTGACGGCGGCGACGCCGGCGCAGCAACGGAGCTATTCCCCGAGACCGAAGGCTTGCCTTGCGACCTCGAAGCGCTGCTCGTCAGGGCCTGCTGGGGGATCGGTTGCCACGGCAACAACACTCCCGGCGCGAACCTCGATCTGCAGACTCCAGGTGTTCAGGCCAGGCTGGTCGACGTCCCCGCGACGCACCTGCACATCCTGCCCGAGAGCGACACCTACTACTGTGACCCGAGCGAGCTCCTGGTCGACGCAGAGAATCCCGACGAGAGCCTGATGCTGACGAAGGTCATCGGCACGCATTCGTGCGGCGCGGCCATGCCGATCAAGCCAGACACCATCTCGTCCGACGAGATCGTCTGCCTGCGTCAGTGGATCTGGCGGCTCGCGGGCAAGGAAGCGCCGACCGACGACTGGCCGGCGGCGGGCGGCAACGGCGGCGGCGGAAGCTGAGCAGGGCGACGACAAAACCAGCCGAAATGTGCGCGAGCTGCACGCAGGCGCCGAGATCGGTTATGGCTTTGAGACAGCGATGACCCAGACCAGCTCAGCCTCCCCCCCGCCGTCGAAAAACGGGTCGAGCACCGAACCTTTCTCGGCGAAGGGCAGCGGCGCGCGGAGCAAGATCGGCATCGCGCTGATCCACGGCTTCACCGGCAGCCCCGCCTCGCTCCGTCCGCTGGGCGAGCTCCTGGCGCGGCGCGGGTTCGCCGTCGAGGCGCCGCGCCTGCCGGGCCACGGCACGACCTGGCGCGACATGCTGCGCACTCGCTACGACGACTGGCGCGCCGAGGTGGTGCGCACGGCGTCGTCACTCAAGAGTCACACCGATACGTTGCTCATGGTGGGTCTGTCGATGGGCGGCACGCTGGTGCTCGACACCGTGAGCGCGGGCGACGCCGGCGCTGATGGCGTCGTGGCCATCAACTCGCAGATCCTCGACCGCGACGGCATCGTCGTGAAGCTCGGGCCGTACCTGGAGAAGATCTTCCCCGTGGTGCCCGCCCGCGCTGCCGGATTGACCCGCAACGACATCGCCAAGCCCGGGGTGGCAGAGACCGCCTACGGCTGGGTGCCCTCGGCCGCGGGCAACTCGCTGATCCGAGCGCTTCCCCGGGTACGCGGCCAACTCTCCAGAGTGACGTGCCCGACCCTGATCGTGTACTCGCGGCAGGACCACAGTGTCCCACCCGCCAACTCACAGGCGTTATTGAAGCTCGTGCCGGGCGCCGAAGAGCTGGTGCTCGAACGCAGCTATCACGTGGCGACGCTCGACTACGATCTCGAGCTGATCGAAGAGCGCGTCACGGCGTTCGCCGACCGCCTGGCAGCGCGCGGCCGCGCATAGCCGAGCTGACACCAGCCGGAAATAGTCCAGAAACACGCGGCCCGTCAGTCTGCGAGGGTAGCCAAGGCGTGCGAACTGGTCTTGGGGCAGAACGTGCATCAGGGCTATGCGCCCCGGGTGATCCTGAGCGCCCGGGGCGCTTTTTATCCTGACGCCGCACGATCGATGGGCACGCGCGCCAGCGGCAGATCCTGACCGACGCCCTTGAGCTTGGCCTGAAACTGCTCGGGCGCCGGACAACCCTCCAGCCAGTGTCGCTCGGCGGCGTGCTGGACGGCTTCGCTGGTCATGACGAGCTCACCAGTGCCGGCAGCGCCCTGCAGGCGCGCAGCGACGTTCACCGTCTGCCCGAAGTAGTCGAGGATACCGTTGGCAGTCACGACGTAGCAGGGGCCGGTGTGGACGCCGACGCGCAGGTAGAGCTCCCCGGCTTCCGCGTGTCGGCTGCGAAACTCGGGGAAGGCGCGGTGCATGGCCACGGCGGCGCGTACGGCGTCGCTCTCTTCCACGAACGCGGCCATGACGGCATCTCCGATCGTCTTGACGATGCTGCCGTGATGCTCGCCGACCACGCGGCTGAGCAGCGCGAAGTGATCGTGAATCAGCTGAAACGCGGTGGCGTCGCCGACCCGATCGTAGAGCGCGGTCGAACCCGTCAGGTCGGTGAACAGCAGGGCCACGCGCGCGACCTTGAGCTTCACGCCGGACTTGAGGACATCGGCGGCAAAGCCGCGGCGAAACTCGGGCAATGTGCTGAGCGCGTGCGCGGTCGCGGCCCGGCTGGCCCACTTCATCCGCTCGAGCTTGATGTGTCGCTCGCGCGGGAGCGCCTGAGCCACGACGAGCTCCGCGCCCGGAGCGAGCACGAGCGAGACAGCCTCGATTGAAGTCTCCGCGGCGTTGATGCGAGCCTGGCTCACGCCCTCCGCCGCGACCTCCAGGCTGCTCGAGCCTCCGCCGCGCACGAACAGCCGGTAGCGGCCGGGCTCGGCGGGGGCACGGAGGCGAACCTCACCCCTCGGCGGCAGGATGGCCTGGCAGACGACGTGCGGCGTGAGCCGCGGACCGCCGATGCAGAACGGCCCGCTGGCCTTGGTGCGGATCGCCGGCGAGGGTTGAAACGTCGCCTCGATCGCGCGGTCGAACTCGATCTCGTACGAGATGTCGCAGAGCTGGCAGTGACCCGAGCTCGGCAGCTCCGAGAGCGTCTCGATGCGATCGGTCGCCGTACGGCAGCTCGGGCAGATCAGATCCCAGCTGAGCTCGAGCAGACCCGCCTCGACGCCGCTGAGGCAGGTGGCCAGCATCTCGCGATCGTTCAGGCCGAGCTCGTCGGCGAGCTCGAAGGGGCGGATACGCGTCACGTCGGCGTCGCTGCCGTTGTGCACGAAGTCGACGAGCTTCTTGCCGTATTCCCGGCGCTCCGCCGGTAGTGCCGCGAGCAGCTTGTCGCCCGCACGCCCGAGCGCGTCGAGCGAGAGCTCGCTGCGAGTGTCGCGGAAGCAAGCCAGCTTGCCCGCCATCGCGCTGTCATCGACCTGGCGCAGCTCCTGTTCGATCCTGGCGACGAAACGGCTGACCTGGAGCTTCACGATGGGCACGAGCAGCGCCGTTGGTGTCTCCACCGCGATCCTCACGTGCACGGTGGTGCCCCCGTCGTCGCGCTCCTGCAGGCGAAACTCGTTCTCGAGCGAGCGCACCATGCCCTTGACCACCCGGCGATGCACGACGAAGCGCTCGTTCTCGCTGAACTCGAAAGGACGTTCCTCGTACTCGAGCGGAAAGCCGCCCGAGACGGTCTCCACGGTGAAGCGCGCGGCGCCGTCGCTGTCGAGAGGCTTGGCCACGATCGGCCCCAGACCGATGGCGCGGTTCATGCGCTCGGTGTCGGCGATCGCGCACCACAACGACGACCTTGGCGCGCGGCAGACGATGTCGCGCTCGACGACCACAGTGGCCATGAATTCGCGAGCTTACACCATGTGGTAGACTCCGCCGCCCTTGCGATTCCCGGCATGAAATACCGCGCCATCGCCGCCGCCACGGAGCGCAGCAACGCTGTCGGCACCGTCGAGCTCGAGTGCACGCCCGAGGGCCTGGCGCTCGTCTACCAGGGCGTGGGCTCGTTCGCAGAGGGCTACGCTCCGGCGGCGCTGGCCCAGGGGGCACACCTCCTGGTGCCGTGGTCGAGCGTGCAGGAGGCCTACGTCGAGGGCGAGCAGGTCTTCGTCGGCTTCGATCCGGTGCTCGCTCCACACAACCGCCTGTCGCTCGGCAATTTCTCGACGGGGCAGCGCGTGCACCACCACGAGCTCTATCGTCGTCGTGTCCTGGTGCGCACCGCGGGCATCGCCGCCGCGGTCGTGGCCGCGTTGCTCGCGCTGTCGATCGTTGCTCGCCTCGCGCCCGACCGCGGTCCGGCCCTGGCCATCACCGTGGCCGCGTTGAGCGCCGCGGCCATCCTCGTCGTCGCCGTCTTCGCCGACAAGCTGCTCGTCTACGGCGGTGTCGAGGCCGAAGCCGCGCGTGAGTCGTTCACTTTCGAGCTCCGGGCTCACCTGCCATCGCTGGCGCGCCTGCCGGCGGCGCAACCCAAGCAGCGCGCACCCCGCACGCTCTCGGAGTTCCAGGGGCTGATCCCGCGCACCACGTTCGCCATCGTGCTGACCCTGACCGCGAGCGGCCTCGGCGCGGTGCTGATGGCTCGTTACCTCTTGTGGGGTGAGCGTGAGCCCGAACACAAGGCGAGCGCGCCCCGAGCGCGAGCAACCGAAGAACCGCGCGAGACCGCTGCAGCCGCGTTGGCCGCTCCCCCGCCCCCTCGTCCAGCGCCGCGGCCAGCCGCTTCCGCCGCCTCGCCCGCGGCTCTCACACCCAGCGCCAGCGCCGGCGAGGAGTGCCGCTGCGCCCGCGCCGATTCACCGCTCTGGCAAGATCCGCTGCCGAAGGTCAGCCTGCTCATCATCTCGCAAAAGGTGCGCATGGGCCGGGGCGAGGGCGAGAGCCAGCGCAGGAAGTACAGCGAGATCGAGGTGGCCGTTATCAACAACTCGCGCGACGAGATCAAGGAGGTCTCCCTCGTCGTCTTCTTCTACGCGCGCGAAGACGGCAAGGAGCGCGAGCTCGTCTCGAACCGCCCGCTCTTCTTCGAAGGGCCGCTCATGCCCGCGCAGGCCATCAAGTGGAGCGTGGAGGCCGAGGGCACGGAGTTCGAGATCCAGAACCCGATCCTCGGCACCATCGGCGACGACGGCGAGAATGCCGCGCCCGCCGATCGCGCCGCCGAGCTCTTGAACGCCAACCATCGTCCCGTCCGGTTGCACGGCGCGCTGCTGCTCACCTTCCTGGGCGATCCGCGCGCGCGTGAAGCCGTGCTCCGCCTGCGCGAGGCGCTGCGCGAGGACGAGGCCCCCTACCTCACGCGCCTGCTGGACGCGCAGAACGACCTGCGCGTCTGCCGGCTCAAGCCGAACTCCAACGGAACCGTCGCGGGCTGTCTGCACAACTTCGGCGCCGAGCCCAAGAAGGACATCGGCGTGAAGCTCAGAGCGCTGGCGCAGGCGC
>DATLIL010000743.1:0-6013 GCA_035539475.1 Polyangiaceae bacterium | reverse complement strand
CTACAAGTCGCGCAGCGTGGCCCTGGCTACGGGCTTGACGGCGATTTCGGGCAGGAGCTCGGCGAAGCTCACCACGCGCTGATCGGGGAGCTCGAGCTCGACCAGCTTGCGCACGAAGCGGCGGATGTCCGGCTGGGTGAGGATGGGCGGCCGCGGGCCTTCGACGCTCTCGATGGCGCGGCGTACGGCGCGCACGATGTCGCGGCCGGCGGCGGGGGCGAGCGTGAGAAAGCTGCCCGCGGGCGTGCGCGAGATGGCGCCGCGGATGGTCTCTTCGATGCTCTGATCGAGCAGCGCCACGCCGAGCTCGCGGGTCCCTCGGGTCAGGGAATGGGTGATCGAACGGCGCAGCTGCGAGCGCACGAACTCGGCGAGATTGAGCGGGTCTTTCTCGCTATTGCCGATCACGGCCAGCGCCTCGAGGATGGCCTTGAGGTCGCGGATGCTGATGCGTTCTTCGACCAGCCGGCGCAGGACGTCGGCGAGCTGCGTGACGGCGATGGGCTTGGGCACCACCTGGCGGACGGTGGCCGGCGCGATCTGCTCGAGCTGATCGAGCAGGCCCTGGGTCTCGGCGATGCCGAGAAAGTCAGCTGCGCGCTCGCGCATGACCGGCAGCACCTGGCCGAGGACGTGCTCGGCCAGCGCCGTATCGGCGAGCTCGGCGGGCAGGGCAACGACTCGCGCCGGCACTTCTTGCAGCGAGAGCACGACGTGACGCGCGGGCAGCTCGCTCGAGACACCGATGCGGCACGGTGGAAGCGGCACGCCGAGCTCGCGGAAGCAGAGCTCGCGCACGGCGCCCGCTGCCGAGCGGATGCCGGGACGGCGGAGCTCTTCGCCGCGGACGTCGTCGTCGAGGAGCTCGCCGAGGTCGGCGCTCACTTCGAGCGACCAGGGCACGACCACGGGCACGAAGCGCGGCCCCTGGCGTTCGCCGCGCGGCTTCTGGACGGGCTCGGCGTGCGGGTCCGGGTCGCGCAGGGCCTGGCGCGCCTGCGAGCGAGACGCCGCGAACAGGAGCCCGCCGATGACCATGAAGGGCACGGCCGGCAAGCCCGGGATGGCCGCCAGCAGGAGCACGAAGACGCCGGCGACCTTGAGCGCCCGCGGCTGGCCGAAGATCTGGCTGACGAGCTCGCCACCGAGCGACGATTCGGCGTCTTCGCTGGCGACGCGCGTGACCAGCACGCCGGCTGCGGTGGCGATGACGAGCGACGGAATGATGGTGACCAGGCCGTCGCCGATGGTGAGCAGGCCATAGCGCTTGAGCGCCGCCACTGCCGCCATGTCCTTCTGGCCGACGCCGATGGCCAGGCCACCGAAGATGTTGATCAGCGTGATCAGGAAGCCGGCGATGACGTCGCCTTTGACGAACTTCATGGCGCCGTCCATGGCGCCATAGAACTGGCTCTCGCGGGCCAGCGTGCGGCGGCGACTGCGCGCCTCGCTGCCGTCGATGGCGCCCGAGCGGAGCTCCGCGTCGATCGCCATCTGTTTGCCGGGCATGGCGTCGAGCGTGAAGCGGGCGCCGACCTCGGCCACGCGCTCGCTGCCCTTGGCGATGACGATGAACTGGATGATGCTGAGGATCAGAAAAATGACGCCGCCGACGACGTAGTTGCCGCGCACGACGAACGCACCAAAGGCGCGGATGACCTCGCCGGCGTCCGCCTGCAGCAGGATCAGGCGCGTGGACGAGACGTTCAGGGCCAGACGCACCAGCGTCGTGATCAGGAGCAGGGTGGGGAAGGCAGCGATCTTGAGGGCGTCGCTGACGTAGAGCGAGACCAGCAGGATGGTGACCGAGATGGCCAGGTTCGACGCGATGAGCAGGTCGAGCAGCCACGTCGGCAGCGGCACGACCATCAGCCCCACGACGGCGATGACGAGCGCGGCCAGCGCGGCGTCGGCGACTCCGACGCGCGGCTTGGGACGACTCAGGCTGAAGGCAGGTGCGGTCTTGGCCAGGCCCGAGGGACGTTACCTTCAGCTCGGAGCGGTGAAAATGCCGATCACGCCACTGTAGAGCTGCACGGCGGGGCGCCCGGAGGAGGGCGCAATCTCAAAGGCGGAATGCAGCCCTGCAAAGGGCAGATTCGGAAAGCGCGTGCGCAGGACTCGAACGTCGATGTCCGGCGAGCCGTAGAGCCCGCTGCCGCGGCCGGCGCAGCTGATGAAGAAGGCAAACTGTGGCGCCGCTCCCGCCGTCTCGCGCCAGAGCTCGCGCGCCACATTCTCGAGGTCAGCGCGGGCGGCGGTCGCGTCGCGCACGGCGAAGGCGAGCGAGGTCCCCACGGGCACCGCCTCGCTCAGCACCACGGCGCCGCGGTCGGGGTCGACCCCTTGCAGGCTGCGATAGGAGAGCTCCGGCCGGCCCCCCTGCGGTGGCGGCCCGTCCGGCGCCACGGCGACCAGCACGAGCGGCTGGTTGGGCAGGTCGGAGGCAACCGTCTGCAGCACCTCGAGCGCCGGCTCGCCGTCGATGCTGAGCACCATCGAGCCGCGTACCTCGCTGACGCGCCGCAAGGGCATGAGCAGCCGGCATGCCGGCGAGAACCGTACGATGCTGCGGTGAGGGCCGCGCAGCACCATGACCGCCATGGGGCCCGTGGTGCACTTGCCGCCCGCGCTGATGCAGGCAAGGGGAGCGTCTGCGCGGGTACCACCGCCCAGGACGTTGAGCCGCGGGAGCTCACGGAGGTGCTCGAGTGAGCGCTCCGAGAACGAGCGCGGGTCAGCGAAGACGAGCGCCGTCGCCAGGGAGCGCTCGGTGCGGGCGCGAAGTGCGCCTGCGAGCGCGCTGCCGACGTCGTCCGGATCGCCTCCCTCGTTCACGATGAAGGCGTCCGACTCGCCGCCGGACCAGACCAGCCCGGCCCCGGCCGACTGCCCCTCGAGCTCGCCGCGGTCGGTGAGGACCCCGGCGGCCCCCGCCAAGAGGATGGGGACCCCGGGAGGCGTACGCTCGAAGGCGCTGGCCACCGCGGGCAGGCTTTCCGCCAGCGCGCCGCTGAGGAAAATGATCGCTCCGGCTGGCCGTTCAATGGCCGCCAGCGAGTCTGCCGCCGCTCGCGCAAATCGCGCCGGACTCTCGGCTCTGATCACGAAGCTCGAAGCCGCCCTCATGCGCTGACCATATTTCCGAGACCAGCCGGGAGCAAGCTCCACGAGGCGCGAACCTTTGCTATCTTCATGGGTTCTAAGGAATGGGCGCAGGCTCCCTCATCTTGCGGTCGTACGGTGGCTCACACGTGGGCCGGAAGCGGGACCACAACGAAGACGCCTATCTGTGCGACGACGCGCTCGGTCTCTGGGTGGTGGCCGACGGCATGGGCGGGCACGCGGCCGGTGAGGTGGCCAGCCAGGAAGCGATCGACACGATCCACGGCATGGTGCGGCGGGGAAAGGCCACCGTCAGCTTCGAGGGCGAATTCTCGGAAGAGCGCGCACGAGCGGCCTCGCGCGTGGTCGAAGGTGCGGTTCAAGCCGCAACCTACATCCTCTTCGCCATGGCCGAGCTCGATCGTGAGATGGCCGGCATGGGGACCACGATCAGCGCGATGATGCGCTTCGGCGACGCCCTGGCCCTGGCTCAGGTTGGCGACAGCCGCATCTACCGCGTTCGCGAGGGCAAGGCTCAGCAGCTCACCGAGGACCACACCCTCATCGCCTGGCAGCTCAAGCAGGGCCTGATCACTGCCGAGGAAGCCAGGGTCAGCAAGCAGCGCAATGTCATCACCCGGGCCGTGGGCAGCCGGGACTACGTTCAGGTCGACACCAGCGTCTGGGAGGTGGCCCTGGGCGACACCTTCCTGCTCTGCAGCGACGGCTTGCACGGCTATCTGAAACTAGAGGAAATACCCGCTATCGTCTCGGAAGGTGGGGCATTTTCCGTTGACCGTCTGATCGCGCTCGCGAACGGGCGCGGGGGCAAGGACAACATCACCGCGATCGTCGTGGAAGCCTGCTGACCCGCCAGGCGTTGTCTGTCATCGGGGGCGCCGCCCCCGCCCCAATCAAGTGAATTGATTGGGGCCCCACCCAAACGTTTTGGGTCCCAACCCAAAACGTTCGTTACGTGCAGCATCACTCCCGGAAGTTGGCCCCGATCCGGGCGGTCCGGTAGCGATGACGAGCATCCAATCTCAACGGAGAAGCTCGATGGGATCCAGTCGTGTCGGCGTCATTATGGGCGGGTCGTCAGCGGAAAAGGAGATCTCCCTCCGCTCGGGACAGGCAGTGTTCGGCGCGCTCAGCGAAGCGGGCCACGATGTGGTCGAGGTCGTGCTCGGACCGGGCGTCGATCCTTTCGCGGCGCTAGTGCAGGCCGACATCGACGTCGCCTTCCTGGCGCTCCACGGGCGCCTCGGGGAAGACGGCTGCATCCAGGGCATGCTCGAGGTGCTCGGCGTGCCGTACACGGGCTCGGGCGTGATGGCGAGCGCGCTGGCGATGGACAAGCTCAAGGCCAAGGAGCTCTTCCGCCTGCACAACGTGCCGACGCCGCCTTACTACGTGTACGACGGCAAGTGCGCGGCCGACATCGAAGAGATTCACGGCTCGTTCGGCTTCCCCGCGATCGTGAAGCCGCGGCGTGAAGGCTCCAGCATCGGTGTGGCGCGCGCCGACAACATGAGCGAGCTCGGGCAGGGTATCGAAGAGGCCCTGGCCTACGACGACTCCGTGCTGGTCGAGCGCTTCGTGAAGGGCAGTGAAGTCGCCGTCGGCATCATGGACGGCCGCGTGCTCGGCGCGATCGAGGTGGCCCCGCGCAGCGGCGTCTACGACTTCCGCGCCAAGTACACGCCCGGCATGACCGACTACTACATGCCCGCACGTCTGGCGCCGGCGCGCCTGCGCGGTGTCCTGAATCTGGCCGAGCGCGCCGCCCAGGCGCTCGATACGTCCGGCGCCGTGCGCGTCGATCTGATCGTGACCGAGGGTCAGAACGAATACGTGCTGGAAGTCAACACGCTGCCCGGCATGACGCCGACGAGCCTGTTGCCCAAGATTGCTGCCGCCGCTGGCTTCGGCTTCACGGAGCTCTGCGAGGCGATCCTCAGCCGCGCCACGCTCCACACCGGCAGCCCGCGCCCCGAGAGAATGGGCAGCGGCGTCGTCGACCTGCCGGACACTGAGGAAGCGGCGGTCGTCTCGCGCCGAGGCGGTCGCGCCGCTCAGTTGCGCAGCGCTTGAGCAAGCAGTGCGCAAGTCGCGCTGACGGATTCCCGAACTGCGCAAGCGCCTGACCGCGCTTGCGCAACGCTGATCCTGCACTTTTGTGCTGAATTTGCGCGGCGGCGCGCGTGGTCCGCGGCTTGCACCAGGGCTCCCCGCCGCTCGTCATCGTGCGGCCGGAAAGTGCCGACCGACATCATGCGCAACAGCCTCACCTTTGGCGAGGTCGCTTGACCGCCCCCGCCAAGGTCCTCGAACTCGAACAGGCCGAGGAACCCCCTGAGTCCGACCGGGGTGCCCTCTCGGGTGTCATTCAACGGGCGCCGCCACAGCCCGTGGACCACCAGGAGGCGTGCGACGAGAGCGCCCTGGCCGAAGCCCTGACGCTCGCCGCGCGCGCCGGACGCTGGGACGTCGTGGCCTACCTGGCGGCCCTGCGCGGCTCGAAGCCCTGAGCCGTCCGGCGCCATTCGCACGGCTGAAAGAGAGTTCCTATCCGCGTCGCTGAGGGCGGGAAGGTTTGGGGGCGCGGCGGCATCGTGTCGACCGCGCTCGAGAACGCAGGCGCGAATGGTTCTTGCAACACGATTGGCGCAAGAACTGCCATGAAGAGCTCTCAGACTCAGGCAACCGTGCTGTTTGGTACCGCGTTGGCGGCTGCGCTCGGCTTCGGAGCCGTCACCGAGCTCGTGCGGCGTGGGCTAACCCGGCGCGTGGACCAAATAGTGCACGAAAAGCTCGGTAGACTCGATTTCAGAGGCGTCAGAGTCGCCAGCAACCTCAGCGGGGTGCTGGGCAAATGGTACGGATACACGCCCCTGGCGTTTGCGGC
>DATLIL010000742.1:0-3896 GCA_035539475.1 Polyangiaceae bacterium | reverse complement strand
ACGCCTCCGCCGCCGCCCGTGCGCAGCCGCGCTCCGGGGCCCCCGCCGGCCCCCTCGCGCGAGCCGGCCAAGCCCAAGCCGCGCTCCGTCGTGCCCGCGGCTCCGGCATCACCGCCGGCCGCCGCAGCGCCAAAACCCGCGCCGAGTGCAGAGCCCCACAAGCCGCTTCCGCCCGCGCCAGAGAAGCTTCCGCCAGAGGCGCAGGCCGCTGCCGCCTCGGTGACTCAGGCGGCGATCGAGGCGCGCAGCGTCGCCGCCCGCGCCATGGTCGATGCCTTCGAGCGCGAGCTCGCGGGCTCGCCTCCCGCGCAGCGGGCTGGACGTCTGCACTATGAGTGCGGCCGTCTCTACGAAAGCCCGATCGGCGAGCTGGCCAAGGCCGCCGAGCACTACCAGAAAGCGCACCAGCTGTTGCCTCACCACGCACCGAGCGTGCAGGGCGCGCGCCGGGTCCTCGTCGCACAAAAGTCGTTCGCTGCGGCGCTGCCGCTGTTCGACGCCGAGATCCGCATGACCAACGACCCGCGGCGAAAGGCGCTGGTCTTGTACGAGAAGGGCGGGGTGCTCGAGGATCTGATGGGCCAGAAGAGCCAGGCGCGTGAGGCCTTCGAGGCGGCGCTCGAGCTCGACAAGAGCGAGGCGACGCTGCTCAAGGTGGTGCAGCGCGCCGAGCTTTCGGCCAAGGCCTGGGACGGCCTCGATCGCACCTTCGAGCGGGCCGCCAACGCGATCCAGGGCGATCCTCGCCACCGCGCCGCCGTCATTGCCGAGCGAGCGCGCGTCCTCGAGGTCAAGAAGGGCGACAGCCACGGCGCCACGGAGCTGTACCAGCTGGCGCTCGAAACTCACAAGGGCAGCGGTTCGGTGCATGCGCTCAAGCGTCTGCACTTCGGCCACCAGCGCTGGAAGGACCTTGTCGGCGTGCTCGAGCGCGAAGCGGAGCTCGCCAGTGATCCGCTGGCGCGGGCGCACGCCCTGTTCCGCGTGGGCCGCATCGAGCTCGATCGCCTGGGCCAGGCCGACGCCGCGCTGACGGCGTTCGAGCGCGCGGCCAAAGAGGCGCCGGCCGATCGCGTGATTCTGGAAGAGCTGGCGCGCACCTACGAGCTCGCCAAGCGTCACGCCGACGTCGCCACCACGCTCGAGCGCATCGCCGAGATCGTCACGACTCCAGCCGAGAAGGTCGGCTACTACCACCGTATCGCGCAGATCTACGAAGAGCGCGGCAACGACGTGGAGAAGGCGATCAGCTGGTACGAGCGCGCGCTCGGCGCCGATCGCGCCTATCTGCCCGCGATTCAGGCGCTCGGAAAGCTGTACGCTCGCGCACAGCGCTGGGAGCAGCTCATCGCCGTTCACGCCGGCGAAGCCGATCACGGCGGCGACAACGAGCGGCGCGCGTCGGCGCACGCTCGCATCGCCGATATCTACGAGAACAAGCTCGGCCGCACCGAGCTCGCCGTGCAGCATCACGGCAAGGCGCTCGGCCTGGTGCCGGGCTACTCTGCGTCGTTCAAGTCGCTCTCGCGGCTGCTGACCCAGTCCGGCCGCTACAACGATCTGGTCGAGCTCTATCAGCGCGCGGTCGACGGAGCGACCGACGCCGAGACCAAGATCACCTACCTGTTCAAGATCGGGCGGCTGTACGAGGATTCTCTGGGCGATTCGGGTCAGGCCGTCACCGCCTACCGCCGCATCCTGGAGGTCGACGCCCACCACCTGGGCGCGATCCACGCCGTGCAGCGGGCGGCCGAGCGGGCAGGGCGCCACAAGGAGCTCATCGCGGCGCTCGAACAAGAAGCGGCGCACGTCAGCGACAAGAAGAAGAAGCTCGAGATCCTGCACCGCGCAGGTGAGGTGGCGGAGACTAACCTGGGCGACGACCAGCTCGCCCTGGCCACCTACAAGCGGGTGTCCGACCTCGACAAGGCTTACCAGCCGGTGCTCGCCAGCCTGGGCCGCCTCTACTACAAGCTCGGTCGCTGGGAGGATTTGCTCGAGACCTACCGCTCGGAGCTGCGGCTGACGCGCGGCGGCGCCGCGGCAGCCTTGCTCTACAAGATGGGCGAGCTCTTCGAGGAGCGCATCGGTCGCGACGAGGACGCCATCGCCTCGTACCGGCGAGCCGTCGAGGCCGACGCCTTCCATAGCCCGAGCCAGATCGCCCTGACACGCAAGCTCGGCGAACGTGGGCGCTGGGACGAGCTGGTCAAGCTGCTCGAGCTCGAGTTCAGCGGCCTGAAGGAGCCGGATCAGCGCGCGCGCACCGCCTTCCGCATCGGCGAGGTGTACGAGAACAAGCTGCGTCAGCCGGACAAGGCGCTCGCGGCTTACGACCAGGCGCTCGCCGGGGACGCCGACTTCAGGCCCGCGCGCGATGGTCGCGTGCGGCTATTGACCGACGCCAAGGATCACAAGCGCCTGGTGGAAGAGCTGGAGAAGGACGCTGCCTCGGCGCGCGATCCGCTGCTGGTGGTGACGGCGTTGTTCCGTGCCGGTGAGGTCTATCGCGATGAGCTCAACGACCCGGTGCGGGCTGCGCAAGCCTTCGAGCGTGTGCTCGAACGCGAGCCTGCTCACCTCGAGTCGCTGCTGGCGCTCGAGCCGCTCTACGCCGAGCGAGGCGCGTGGGAAGAGCTGTCCAAGGTCTACTCCGCCGAGGCGCGTGTCCTGGTCGATCCGCAGGCGCGCATCGCCGTGCTGCGCGAGCTCGCTCGCTTGCTGGAGCGCCGCGGCCTCGGCAAACCCGAGCAGATCCAGCAGGCCTACTTCTCGATCCTGCAGCTCGCGCCCGACGATCTCGGAGCGCTGATCGCGCTCGAACGCCTGGCGCTGCGCGAGCAGGACGCCAGGCTGATGGCCCACGTGGACGTCAAGCTCGGCGCCGTGACCGACGACGCGGTCTTGATCTCCGCTCACATGACGCGGCTCGGCGAGTTGCTCGAGGCGGCTGGCGACCAGAGCGCGCTCGACGTCTACCGCATGGCCCTGGGCAAGGACTCGGGCAACCTGGCGGCGGCGCGAGGCGTGAGCCGACTGTCGGAGCGCCGCGCCGATCCCGCGCTGCTCGAAGAAGCCGCCGATCGCGAGGCGCAGGTCACCCTCGATCGCCCCGCGGCGGCACGGCTCCTGGTGCGAGCCGCCGAGATCCGCGGCGATCGCGGCGAGCAAGACCGCGCCATCCAGCTGCTCGAGCGCGCGCTCGAGCTCTACCCCGATCACGAGCCGGCCGCGGCGCGGCTGCGTGATCTGCGTCTCGGTCGCAACGAGGTGGACGCGCTGGTCACGTCAATGACCCAGGCCGCGGCGGCCGCCGCTCAGCGCGAGCGCAGCGTGCAGCTGTGGATCTCGGCAGCGGAGCTGTATGCCGACCGAAAGAACGATCTGCCGGCGGCGCTGGCAGCGCTGCAGCGCGCCAGCGCGATCCTGCCCAGCCACGTCGGTGCCTTGCTCAAGCTCGGCGAGTACTTCGCTCGCGACCGCCAGTGGCAGCAAGCCGCCGAGCGGCTGAAGCTGGCGGCTCAGCAAGCCAGCGGCAACGACGTCAAGATCGAGGCCCACGTGCGCCTGGCCGCGGTGCTCGACGAACACCTGGGCGAGCATGACCGGGCGCTCGCCAGCGTCGAGGCGGTGCTGGCGGTCGACCCCAACCACCGGGCTGCCCTGGACCGCCTGCTGGCGCTGATGGTGCGCAAGGGCGATCACGAAAAGGCCGCAGACGCAGCGGCGCGGCTGGTCAAGGTGTCGCCCGGTCCGGCCGAGCGCACCGACGCGCTGGTCAAGCTGGGGCGCCTCGAGAGCAAGCGGGGACGCCCCGGAGCGGCCGGGCAGGCTTACGAGGAGGCCGTGGCCCTCGCCGGGCTCGAAGGGCCGGCCGCAGGCGAGCTCCTCGAGCT
>DATLIL010000741.1:0-1664 GCA_035539475.1 Polyangiaceae bacterium | reverse complement strand
GCAAGACACCGCTGCAGGCGGCTTATCTCGGCGCCCGCGAGCTGGTCGGCCCGGTGGTCGCCATGACCATCACCCTGGCCGCGGTGTACACGCCCATCGGCTTCCAGGCCGGCCTGACCGGCGCGCTGTTCCGCGAGTTCGCCTTCACGCTGGCAGGCGCCGTGTTCATCTCGGGCATCGTAGCGCTCACGCTCTCACCCATGATGAGCTCGCGCTTGCTGCGTGACGATCACAAGGAGCGGCGCCTCACCGGCCTGATCAACCGCGGCTTCGAGCGGGTGCGTAGCCGCTACGAGCGCATGCTCGGCGGCACCTTGCGCTCGCGCGGCCTGGTCTACGCCGTCTGGATCGTCCTGTCGCTGGTGACGATCCCGATGTACATGTTCTCTCCCCCGGAGCTGGCGCCCAACGAGGACCAGGGCGTGCTGTTCACCGCGCTGGACGTGCCGGCCAACGCCACGCTCGAGCAGCTCACGCCCTACACGGCGCAGGTCAATGAGGCATTCCGCTCGCTGCCGGAGTTCAAGCAAAGCTTCCAGATCACCTTCCCCACCGCCGGCTTCGGCGGCACCCTGCTCAAGCCGTGGAGCGAGCGCGAGCGCAGCGTGTTCCCGATCCACGCCGAGCTCACGCCCAAGGCCGCCAACATCGCGGGCGTACGAGCGCCGGTATTCTTGCCGGCGGCACTGCCGAGCGCCGGGTTCTTCCCGGTAGAGTTCGTGATCGCCTCCACCGAAGATCACGTCAAGCTGCTCGACTACGCCCAGCAGATCGTGGCCGAGGCCAGCAAGAGCGGACAGTTCGCCTTCCCGCCCATCACCGACGTGCGTATCGATCAGGCCAAGGCAGAGATCGTCATCGACCGCGACAAGGTAGCCTCGATGGGGCTGACCATGCAGCAGGTGGGCGCCGACTTGGCGTCGATGCTGGGCGGCAATTTCGTCAATCGCTTCAGCATCGACGGTCGCAGCTACAAGGTCATCCCGCAGGTAGAGCGCGCCGCGCGGCTCACGCCCGATCAGCTGTCCAAGATCCACGTCACCGGTCCGAAGGGCGAGCTGATCCCGCTCGACACCATCGCCAGCATCAAGCAAGGCGTGGAGCCGCGCACGCTGCCTCGCTTCCAGCAGCTCAACTCGGTCAAGATCTCGGGCGTCGCCCCGCGCTCCGTCGATCAGGGACTGCAGGTGCTCGAGCAAGCGGCCGCCAAGATCATGCCGCCCGGCTCGCGCACGGATTACACGGGCGAGTCACGCCAGCTGCGTCAGGAGTCCGGCAAATTCCTGCCCGCGCTCGGCTTGGCCATCGCGCTCATCTTCTTGGTGCTCGCAGCGCAATTCAACTCGTTCCGCGATCCGCTGGTCATCTTGGCCGGCTCGGTGCCGCTGGCCATGTTCGGCGCGCTGATCTTCACGTTCCTGAAGTTCGCGGGTCCGCCTGGCATGGGTTTCAAGCTGACCGACGGCTGGACCACGACGCTCAATATCTACTCGCAAGTCGGGTTGGTCACGCTCGTCGGCCTGGTGTCGAAGAACGGCATCCTGATCGTCGAGTTTGCGAATCACCTGCAGGAGCAGGGGAAGACCAAGCTCGAAGCGACGAAGGAGGCGGCGCTGACGCGTTTCCGTCCGATCCTGATGACGAGCGTGGCGACGGTGGCGGGG
>DATLIL010000740.1:0-7253 GCA_035539475.1 Polyangiaceae bacterium | reverse complement strand
CCGCCGCGTGGAGCTGTATGAGCGCCCGTTCGTCGTCCGCTATTCGGACTTTGACGACGAGGGCAATGTCGCCAATCCCGAGCTCGGCATCACCCCACAGAACTACATGGACGCTGCGACACTGGTAACCAGCTGGGAGCGGCCCTGAATGCTTACGATGTTTCGAATTGAGGCATCGATGGAGATGCGAACGCAACAGCGGAGAATCTCGGTGCCCTTGGGCCCAGGGACCGTGCGTGGTAGGCCACGTGCATGGGGCCAAACGTTCGGGTGCCGAGGCAAATCGCTGCTCCCCTGGAGCTGTGGGTGGTGGACGTGGAGCGGGGTTTCGTTGGGGCTGCGCCGCCAGGGGCGCTGGCGGCGGCAGTAACGGCGCTCGCGCGGCGCGTTGCGGTGAGCGGCGAGCCGGAAGAGGAAGTTGCTAACCTCGCCGCGGACGGGAGCGGTACGCCACCTGTCGTTCGCCTGATCGGGAAGCCAGCGGGAGAAGGCACCATCGCAGTGGCGAGTCTCGCGCTCGAGGGACTGCGCGACGCCGAGGACGAGCTGACCCGCTACGACATGGTGATGCGGGCCACGCGCGACTCGATCTCGGACTGGAACGCAGCGAGCGGGCGGACGTGGTGGAACCAGCGAGTGTACGAGATGCTCGGCGCCGACCCGGAGTCGACGACGCCGTCGTACGAGGTGTGGGCGAGCGGCATTCACCCGGAGGATCGCGACGGGATCCTGCGCAACTGCGAGGCGGTCGTCTTCCGTGGCAGCGGGACGGAGTGGCAGAGCGAGTATCGCCTACTGGGCGCCGGCGGCGGAGAGCGAGTGGTGCTGGACCGCGGCTACGTTCAGCGCGACGCGAGCGGCAATTTGCTGCGCGTCGTCAGCGTGATGAGCGACATCACCGGCGAACGCAAGGCGACCGCCGCGCTCAGGGAGAGCGAGGAGCGCTTCCGCGAGATGACGTCGGCGATCAACCAGGTCTTCTGGGCGATCACGTTCGACCACACCAAGACCCTCTACGTGAGCCCCGCCTTCGAAACTATCTGGGGGCTCAGCCGCGAGGAACTGTACCGAGACCCCAACAACTTCTTTCAGACGATCCACGAGGAGGACCGCACTCGCGTCATCGCCAAATCGGCATCAGCTGGCAACGGCGGTTACAACGAGGTCTTTCGCATCCGGCGTCCAGACGGGACGATTGGCTGGATTCACGACCGTGCCTTCCCCGTTCGCGACCCGAACGGCGAGGTCGTGCGCATCGTGGGCGTTGCCACCGACATCACTGCGCTACGCGACCTCGAGCAGCAGCTCGCGCAGGCGCAACGTATGGAGAGCATCGGACGTCTGGCTGGCGGCATCGCTCACGACTTCAACAACCTGCTCACCGTGATCCTGGCTAGCGCGCGGATGGTGACGGCGAAGCTGCCCGACGACTCCGAGCTGCAAGTGGAATTCGATGCCATCCGCGACGCCGGCGAGCGAGCCGCGCGGCTCACGAGTCAGCTGCTCGTGTTCGCTCGCCGGCACGTCATCGCTCCCACCGAGCTCGATCTCACCGATCTCGCGCGCCAGACGGAGAGACTCTTGCGTCGCGTGATCGGCGAGCACATCGAGCTCGAGACGCGGCTCGCGACCAGCCTTGGCGTGGTCATTGCCGACCGCGCCCAGCTCGAGCAGGTTCTGGTCAATCTGGCGATCAACGCGCGCGACGCGATGCCGAACGGAGGCCGCCTGACGATCGAGACTCGCAGGGTCAGCGTCGACGCGACGGAGGGCGATCGCCCGGCCGAGCCGCCCGCGGGAAACTACGTGGCGCTGTCCGTCACGGACACGGGGCCCGGCATTCCGAGCGACGCCGTGCCTCACGTCTTCGAGCCTTTCTTCACGACCAAGCCAGCGGGTGAAGGCACGGGCCTCGGGCTTGCCACTTGCTACGGCATCATCAAGCAGGCGCGCGGCGTCATCCTCGTCGATACCGTCGTTGGTACCGGCACGACGTTCACGATCATGTTGCCGGAAGTCGAGGGCAACGCGGCACCGGTCGAGCGTCGGCGGAGAGCGACCAGCCGCAAGGGCACGGGGACAGAGACCATTCTGTTCGTCGAAGACGAACCTGCCGTCCGTAGGATTGGCGCGAAGATCCTGAGCAACGAGCGCTATCGCGTGCTCGACGCCGGCGGAGCCCAGGAAGCATTGCAGCTGGCCGCCTCGTACGAAGCGCCCATTCATCTGCTGGTCACCGACGTCGTGATGCCAGGCATGAGCGGCACGGAGCTCGCGCGCAGGCTGCTTCAGCAGCGCCCCGAGCTCTCTGTGCTCTACACCTCCGGATACACGGAAGAGTCGGTGGCGCACGGCGCGCTCGAGCCCAAAACCGCGTTTCTCGCCAAGCCCTACGTGGCCGAAACGCTGCTCGACGAGGTGCGCCGGCTACTCGACGTCTAGACCCTTACCTCCCTCTCGCATCGTCACACGTCAGGGGCCGATCGCAGGGCCAGTCCTGAATCCACGCGCGGTGCCCCTGGAGGGACAGCGTGTTCTCCAGGATCAGCGCCGATTCACCGGACTCCAGCCAGAGGCAGTGAGGCTCGCCCGTGTCGCAAGCTGCGTCCTCGCCTTCCCTGACGATCAGCGCCTCTCCCTCGGCCACGACCATGCCGCACATATCGGGCAGCGTCTCGACGCGCTCGTCCACCTGCCATTTGCAGCCGAGGCGGCTGAGCTCCGGGACGTCTCCCGAGCATCCAGTGAAAGCGAAAACCACGAGCAACCGACCAGGGACCGTCAACCGCCGGTTGAGCATCCATCGCCAAACGCAACTGCCGGTTGTCGAAGAGAGGTCTAAAGCGCGCACTCGAATCGCTTGAAGCAAGCGGAGTGCCGCTTCGCAGACGACTCAGCCCGGCGAGTAACGCGCGCCCTCGGCGATGTACGGCACGTAGCGAAAGTCTCGGATCCAGGCGACCTGATTTTGGTGCCACTCGATCAGAACGAAGTAGGCGGGGATCGCGCTCGCCGCCGGCCGGAACATGGCGATGACGGGTAGACCGTCGACCCAGCCCACTTCCGCGCGGAGCTCTTCGCGCGGCGCGATTTCCTCGTAGCGTGAGTAGTACTCGGCCGCGGCAGGTCCGCGACGTCGAGCGCGTGTCACGATGTCGAGGCGCGACTCCTCCGTCATGAGCGCACGCAGAGCATCCCAGTCGCGGTTGTTGAAGAGCTCGGCGTAACGCCGGAGGCTTTCACGCTCCTCGGCGGACACCTCACGAGCGGGCGGGCCTTCACGCTCCGCCGGCTTCGCCGCCAGGTTGGCGCGCGCGCGGACGAGCGCTGCCTTGACGGCGGCAACGCTGGTGCCCATGGTCGCCGCCGTCTCCGCCAGGGAGTGACCGAGCACGTCCTTGAGCACCAGCGCGCTGCGCTGCTGCGGCGGGAGCTCGACGAAACGCACCAGCGCGGCTTCGACGAGCGCCGGATCCACGCCGCCCTCGTCCGCCGCGGGTACGTCCGGGACCTCGGCCACCAGATCGACGTGTTTGCGTTCATAGCGCTTCAGAAAGTCCATGGCCGCGTTGTGCGCGATGCGAAAGAGCCAGGGCTTGAGCGGAGGAACGTCGGTCATGCCGGCGAGGGCCTGGAACGCCTTGGCCAGCGTCTCCTGCACGATGTCCTCGCCGTTGAAGATCGAGCCCGTCATGCGCGCGCAGTAACGGAAGAGCTCCGGGCGCACCGCGGCCACCAGCTCGACGAAGCGCTGATGCGCTTCGTCGTCTGCTGCGACGAGCAGGTTCAGCGAAGCAGGTTCCGTCATGCGAGCGGCTCGACACCAGTACCGGTCACCGCGATGGCCGTCAAATGGGGTGAAAGCTCGCCGCGCAGGCCGCTGACGATGGCAGCCGCGACCTTGTCGCAGTCGAGCGGCACGTCGAAACGCTTCATGTAGTCGGCCGCAGGGATGCCGAGCGCTGCGGCGTAACCTGCCGACGCCAGAGAGGCGATGGTCGTGCCCTCGATCAGCTGCTTGGGGAGCACTGCCAGGAAGCGGATGCCGAGCTTCTTCGAGTCGGCGAGCTTTTGCGCGTAGCCGGCGAGCCACCACTGCATGCGCTTGGCGCCAGCGTAGCCTCCGGACAGGTACGAGCCGTTGATGGCCGCGCCACTCGACACCACCACGACCGCGCTCCCCTCGCGGAGCGGCGTGCGCAGCGCGGCCTGAACGAGATGGAACGCCGCCTTGGTGTCCGAGTTCCACGCCTCCGAAAAGACGTCCCACGAGAGCTCGTCGACAGGCCCCATTTGCGGCCGCACCCCTGCGCTCAGCACCACGAAGTCGGGTCGGAGCTCACGCAAGAGCCGCTCGGCGGTAGGCGCCTCCGCGGCGTCGGCCTGGAGTGTTTCGAGGCCCGAGCCGAGCTCGGAGCGCAGCGCCTGAAGTCCCTCGGCCGTGCGCGCCACCGCTGTGACGCGAGCGCCTGCCCCTAGCAGCGCCTTCGCCGTCGCCTTGCCCACGCCCGCGCTCGCCCCGATAACGATCGCCGTCTTGCCTTCCAGTGTCATCGTCCTCGATCTCCTCTGCTGAGAAGACGACCCACGACGGACAAAGGATGCGGCTCTGTCCAATTTTTCCGAAGGGCCGGTCTAGGACGGGGAAAGCGCGTAAAAAAGGCAGTCGGCGCGGGCCATGGCAGGCTGCGTCGTGATCATGACCGGTACCATCGGTACTCGCGTGAAAAGCTCGCCGGCCTCGACCTCGAACAGCTCGCGGGAGCGCTCGCGACCATCGGCGGCGACCGCGCGGAGCGGCCAGACGGCGGCGCGGACGAAGCCGATACGGCTGCCCGGCGCGAGCTCGCAGAAGTTGTGACGGTCGAGATCCACGTCGAGCACCAGATCGGCGGCCGTCGGTTCGTGCGCGTAGGCGAGCTCGAGCCCCGGCGCGAGCTCGACCCGGATGGCTCGGCGGAGCACCTGGACCGCAGGCTCCCGGGGCAACGCCTCGAGGCGCGGCAGGGTCAGGAAGTCGAGCACGCCCCTGGCCGCCAGGGCATCGGCTGCGGGATCGCCAGCGCGACCTGCCTCGATGGTGAGCGCCGGGCACGAGGCGTCGAACGTCTCGATCAGCGTGCCCATCCTGTACTCGGTGTGAATGAAGCGCCGGGCGAACAGACGCGTGAGCCCGAGCAGCGTCTCGCTCTCGCGCAAGCCGACACCGTAGGCTGGATTTTCGCCAGTGTTGTTGTGCACGTCGATCACGGCCTCGGGCAGTCGCTCGCCGAGCAGCCGGCGCGCCGCAGCCGCGATGCGGGTATCCGTGTCCGAGGGCGGCAGACCGAAGGAGCGATTGAGATCGCGCCGGCCCGGCAGCATTCGATGCCCGTGACGGGGCTCCGCGCGGGCCGCCTCCACCGCGCCGAGGAACAGCAGCGTGTCCACCGCGAACGGCTCCGGATGAAGGAGGGCCCGATGAAGGGCGACCAGACCGCTCGGCTCGTTACCGTGCAGCAGCCCGATCACCGCGCGAACGCGCGAACGGTCCCGACCCTGCCGGCGGAACAGCGTCGGCCCTCTCAGCCAGTCCAGCAATGCCTCGGGACCTTCCGGCAGGTCCCGCGCGGAAGGCTCGTCGTAGACGTGGATCGGGTCGTTCATGCGTCGGGCCACGCGCTGATCGGTTCCCCACCCTGCACCAGATCTTGGTAGCGCCGCAACAGCGAGCCGGCGGCACGTTCGCGCGGCTCGCGCTCCAGCAGACGATCGTACACACGCCGTTGCCAGCTCGCGCCGGTCACGCCTCGGCGCACACGGCGCTCGACGTGGCCCAGCGAACGAGCGATCTCGTCGGCGTCGACGCCGGCCTGGCGCAGCCCGCGTTCGGCCACCGGCACGAGCTCTTCGAAGAGCTGCCTCGCCGTAGTGGCTCGCGGGCTTCCACTCGACGGATCCGGCCAGATCAGCTCGGCATCCAGACCGAAGCGCGCCGCCTGGTAGAAGTTCCGGCGCGCGTGGCCGAACGTCAGCCCCCGCAACAGCCTTTCGATCTCGGGAGCCAGCCCCAGCGTGAGCCCGACCAGCAGCGCGACGTTGCCGACCATGTCCGGCACGCTCGGGCCGGCCGGGAGCGCGCGCAGCTCCATGCGCACGTGACCCCCCGCGACGTGATCGTAGATGGCGCGATTCCAGTTCCAGACCGTGCTCTGGTGCAGCCTCAGGTTGCGGAACTCGGGAACGCCGCCGTCCGCCAGCACGCGCGCGGCGTCTTCGTGAGAGACGAGCGGCAACAGCGGCTCGTGCAACGTCACCGCCTCGGCGAAAGCCTCGACCACGCTCCGCCGAAGCCAGCCGTGCCCGAAGGAGACGCGCGCGGGCCGCCAGTCGTCTTCGAGTGTTCCGGGGCGGTAGTCGACCGCCTGGCGGAAGAGGCAGACGCGCGTTTCTTGCCAGAGCCGGCGCCCGAGAAAGATGGGAGAGTTGCAGGACACCGCGAGTACCGGTCCGGTTGCCGCGAGCGCCGCGTTGAAGTGCTGAACGAACTCGCTTTGCGGCGCGCGCAGATGAACCTGCAGCGAGGTGTTGGCGCCTTCCAGCGTGACGTCGTTGGCCACGAGCGAGAGGGTCTCGTCGCCGCGGATGTCGACGGTGAACGCGTCGCGCCTCAGACGCTTGAGGCTCGCGTTCAGGACTCGATAACGCCGCGACGGCGTCATCGCCGCGACAGAGAGATCGCTCTCGATCAGCGTCGGCAAGATGCCGATGACGGCGACCTCTGCTCCCTGTCGGCGAGCAGCGCGCTCGACCTCGGCGAGAGAGCTTGCGAGCTGACTGCCCAGCGCCGAGAACGGCGCGCCGCTCAGGAGCTCCGGCGTCGTGTTGATTTCCAGATTGAAGCGATCGAGCTCCAGCGTGACGCGCGGGTCCAGCGTCTGCGCGAGCACTTCGCGATTGACGGGCGCCGGACGTCCCGCCCGCTCGACCAGGTTGAGCTCGAGCTCGAGGCCGATCGAGCTCGGCCCGGCGCCGAAGGCCGTCCGCGCGCAAAGCTGCTCCAGCGCCGCGAGCTCGCGTGACAGCGCCGCTGCAAAGGCGGCGTAGTCCTCGGCGGTGAAGGAGTCGCGCTCGACGTCGGCGCCCATTGGGCTCTGGGGCTGCAGAAATCATGCCCCGGCCCTGCGCGGAAAAGTCCTCGGCTGGCGATCCGCCCGCCGAGCAGGCAGCCTGCGCCGGCCATGAAGGTCCGCGTGTACCAGTACCCGAAGTGC
>DATLIL010000739.1:0-9305 GCA_035539475.1 Polyangiaceae bacterium | reverse complement strand
GGCTCGTCGCCTCCACGATGCGCGCCTCGACGAGCACCGCGACCGGCAACCCGACGGGCCTCGTGTTCCCGTCGAGCGTCGGCGTGGTCGGCGGCGCGTACGACCAGCAGACGCCCACCGCGGGTCTCTCGCCCTTCGTGCAGCGCGTCGCGACGCCGAACTTCGGCGTGAACCTCCCTGCGACGGTCGGCACCGGCTCGGGTGGCGCGCTCGGGCTCACGCTCGGATCGCTCGGCGGCAACGTGCACCTCGCGGTGCGTCTCAGCGCGGCGGAGGCGAGCGGCACCGTCCGCATCATCTCGAGCCCGCGCATCCTGACGCTCGACAACCACGAGGCGCGCATCTCGCAGGGAACGCTGATCCCGTTCTCGCAGGTCAGCGCTCAGGGCGTGCAGACCACATTCCAAGAAGCCAAGCTCCAGCTCCTGGTGAAGCCGCACGTCACGGCGGACGGCAGCATCAGCATGCACGTCAAGATCAACCGCGACGAGCCCGACTTCAACCAGACCAGCGCGCGTGGCGATCCGACGATCCTCAAGCGCGAGGCGGAGACGGAGCTCTTGATCATGGACGGGCACACGGCCGTGATCGGCGGCATCTACACGCGTAACACCGGCCGCAACCTCGATCAGGTCCCGTTCTTCGGTGACATTCCGCTGCTCGGCCTGCTGTTCCAGCGCCGCCGCGCCAGCGACACCCGTGGCGAGCTCGTGATCTTCCTCACTCCGCGCATCGTCAATCGGGCGGAAGCGCTCGGTCGTTAGCGAGAGGCCTCGGCCAGTGAGGACGTTCCGTGTAGCGCTCCTGCTGGCGACGTTCTGCCCGCCGGTGCTGGCCTTCGAGAGCGAGGTCGAGTCGCTCTCAGAAGCGCAGTTTTATACGTACCAGAGCCCTTTCGGCGAGCCGCTGATCCGGCGCCGCCGCTACACCGAAACGCTGGCCCTGCACGTCTACGACCTGCAGGGTGAGGGGATCCCCGGCCAGCCACGGCTCTCGCTCAAGACCCGTTTTCGGCTGGACGCGGACTTCGGCCAGGAGGCGCGCGAGCGCAACCCCGACGGCCAGTACTACGTGCCGGGTCTGGAGCAGGCGCCCCTCGACGTGATGTACGCCTACGTCGAGGGACGCGACTACGCCAACGGCTACCTCGGGTTCCGCATCGGCCGGCAGTACACGACCGACGTGCTCGGCTTCTGGTCCTTCGACGGCGCGCTCGTGACGTTGACCACGCCGGCGTACCTGCAGTTCGAGGCCTTCGGCGGCTTCGAGCAGCGCGCGGGGCTACCGCTGCTCGGCCGGCGCCGCTGGGAGGCAGACGGCGTGGCGCGCGGCGACCGCGAGGGTCTCGAGATCAATCAGTCGACCTACTACCTGGACGAGTCCGAGCTCGCGCCGGCGTACGGCGCAGCGATCGAGACCGCCGGCCTGCACTTTCTCCACGGCCGGCTCACCTACCGCAAGGTGATCAACCGCGACACCGTGGTGGTCTCGCCCTTCGTCCAGGACACCGGCGGCGGGCTCTTTCTGATGGGCGGCGACCGGACCTCCAGTGAACGCGCCGGAGCCTCGGCGCGCGTCGACATCCTCGAGTACGGCACCGTCTACGGCAGCGGCGTCTACGACTTCTACAACGGCCTGGTCTCCGAGTACGCGGCCGGTCTGGACGCCTACGTCCACAGCCGCGTCACGCTGGGCGCGGACTTGGAGTACTACCTCCCCACCTTCGACGGCGACTCCATCTTCAACTGGTTCGCCCACGAAGGCATGACCACCTTGCGCGGTCGCGCCAGTGTTTCGTTCAGCCGCCGGCTGGACAGCACGCTCGGCGGCGGAGTACGGCGCTTCAGCACCGACGAGGAGATCGCGGTGGGAGAGCCCGAAAGTCCGCCGGGGGGCACGGAGTACGACCCCTTCGCCACGCTCGCCGGTCGCTACCGCTGGACCGACGGCAGCGTCGATCTCTACAGCCTCGCCGAGCTCGGTGACCGCGGGCATCGCATCGGCGGGGATCTGACCACGCGCAAGCTGTTCGCCAACGGCTACTACGACACGCTCCTGATCCTCTCGCTCTACGACTGGAAGGACGATCTGCGCCCGACACGCGCGGCCACGAGCTTCAGCTACGTGCTCGGCGCGGGGGTCTCGCCCGGCATCGAGTTCATCGGCACCAGCCGACTCGGCGTGGAGTTCGAGCACGCCATCAACCACCTCGTCGGTCAGCGTTACCGCTTGCTCGCCACCCTGGGGCTGTCGTTTTACCAATGAACGCCTCGAGCTCGACCAGCGATCGCTACGGCCTCCTGGCCGTGCTGGTGGCGTGTGTGATCGCCGCGCTGTTCGGCGCCCTCACCGAGGCGCGCGCCGAGAGTGTGCTGGTCGGGGGGGGCCCCGTGGCCCAGGCGGACCGCCCGCCCGGCTCCCGTCCCGGCGACGGCGGACCGAGCCCCGTGATCTTTCCGCCGCAGACGCTGACCATTCGCTTCGACCACAACAAACACGTGAAGGGCCTCGGCGTGCCGTGTACGGCGTGTCACGACAAGGCCAAGACCAGCCGCAAGAGCGCCGACTCGCTGCTGCCGCCGGCGACCCGCTGCGACGCCTGCCACGGCAGCGACCATCGCAAGTCGGAGGTCGTGAACGCCGGCGGAGAGGCCATCGGCGAGTGCGCCTTCTGTCACCTGGGTTACCGCGAGGGCACGCCGGTGGCGCGCCTCGATCTGCCGGCGCCGAACCTGCGCTTCGACCACGCGCTGCACCTCCAGCGCGGCATGCAGTGCCAGGCCTGTCACGGCCGCGTCGAGAACGTGAAGCTCGCGACCGCCGATCAGCTGCCGCGCATGCGCGCTTGCCTCGAGTGCCACGAGCACCCGCAGCAAGTGAAGGGTGAGGCCTCGGGCGCGTGCACCACCTGCCACTTGAGCGAGAAGGGCGGGCTGCTCAAGACGCGGTTCGCGAGCGGCCAGATGTTACCGCCGGCCTGGCTGCACGACTCCGAGCACGGCCTCGACTGGATCGAGCGTCACAAGCGCGTGGCCGGAGACGAAAGTCGATTTTGCGCCAACTGCCACAGCGAACGCTTCTGCACGTCCTGCCACGACGGCCAGGTGCGGCCACGCCGCGTCCATCCCAACGACTGGATCAGCATGCATCCCGTCGCGGCGCGTCAGAACGATCCCACCTGCACGAGCTGCCACCGCCAGCAGTCGTTCTGCCTGGAATGCCACCAGCGCTCCGGCGTGACCCTGTCCGGCGGAGTGGCGACCCTGGCGACTCGCGGTCGCTTTCATCCGCCGCCGTCGGTCTGGACCGATGGTCCTCGCGGCAGGAGTCACCACGCGTGGGAGGCCGAGCGGAACCTGAACGCTTGCGTCAGCTGCCACACGGAGCGCGACTGCTCGATCTGCCACGCCACCGGCGCCGTGGGGGGTCGTGGTCAGAATGAGACGCTGTTCCGAGACCCCAGCAACCACGGTCAGGGCGCGAACCCCCATCCGCGCGGCTTCCGCGATCGCTGCGGCGGTGCGTTGAGAGCGAACGCCAGACCCTGTTTGGTCTGCCATGAGCCGGCCGACCCGCTGCTCGGGAGGTGCCGCTAATGAGCGCGGAATCACCCAAAATCGCTGAGGCGACCCTAATCCGCTTGCGCCGGAATCCCCCCGGCGGTTATGAGGGCAAGTCCCCCCTCGCACCCCTTGGGGTGCAGACGGTGACGAAGGAGGCCGCGCGTGAAGGAACTTGCTCGGTACCTGTTCGAAAACCTCTACTTCGACTTCCAGGGAGACATCTCTCTGGACAAGGTCCGCGAGCTACTGCGCGAGGACGAGAGCCGGGAGGCTCGGGCGCTGCTCGCCAAGATCATCGAAGAGAATGGCGTGGAGGACTTCCTGATCACGCTGGCCGACTGTCTGAAGGAGAGCATCCGTACGGGTGTGAGCGAGAAGCTCATTCACGACCAGCTTTCCACTTATTCGGACAGCTGAAGGGCCTGCTCCTGGCCGGCGCCCTCGCCGGCCTGGGCTGTGATCAGGGCGATCCCGACGTCGAGCCGTCGCAGGGTCCACCCGTCGGCTTGGTCGCGACGTTTCCGGCCGATCTGGCGGGCACTGAATGCCTGCCGGACGATCCGCCCGATTGTGGTGTCCGCGTGGACACCTCGATCGAGCTGCGTTTCGATCGTTTCCTGCTGCCCGGCTCGATCAATCGCCAGGCTGTCGCCATCTACACGGGCGAGGCCGGTAACCCCTTCGGCAACCTGGCGTTTCAGAATGCGCCGGCACCCGTCTACGACGTCGTCGAGCGGGTCGTCACCATCAGCCTCGGTCCCGGCGAATTCTTTCAGCCGCACACGCTCTACACGGTTCGGCTCGTGGTGTTTGGCGGCGAGCAGGAATACGGCTTTCGCGCCTTCGACGGCGCAGCGATGGGTGCCGCGCGTTTGCCGCTGACGTTCAGCTTCTACACGAACGGCTTCGATCCCGAGGAGCAGGCGGAGGTGCCCGATCCCAACCCGCCGCTGCCCGACCCCGCGTTCACTTGCGATGAAGTCGTCACCAGGTTCGACAAGCGAGCCACGCGCGGGATGTGCGCGGCCTGTCACGACGACAGCAACCCGCCGATGGGGCTGGACCTGCGCGACGGGAACACCCTTCTCTACACGGCGATCGGTCAGGTCGCGCACCAGACCGATGTCGGCACGTTGACCGGGGGAAGCTACGAGAACGCACCGCGGTTTGGCGTCGGCATGCCGCGCATCGACCCGGAGCAGCCCAACAACAGCTATCTGCTCTACAAGCTGTTGATAAAGCCGGAGAATTACCGGCGGAGCCCGAGCGATCCGGAAAAGTGCGAGACCGTGCACCGGGTGGAGCTCGCGGGCGATTGCGAACCCAGCGCCGAAGAAATCAGCCGCATGCGCCAGTGGTTCGTCCTGGGTGACCCCATGCCCCGTCAGACGGCGGCCACCAGTACCGCCTCGATGTACCGCTCCTGGTTGCGCGGTCTGCAGGGCTGGATCCGCGACGGCGCGGTCTGCGACTGAGGTGTCAGCCTAGTTGACAGTACTCTAACTTTGTGGCCGAATTATACGGGTCATGGGGGCTCGTATGCTGCCAACAAAGTTGACTGTCCGAGGCCAGAGCTGCGAGCTCACCGGGCTCGTGGGGGAGGGAGCGACGAGCCAGGTCTGGGCCGCCCGGAGCGGCGAGCGCGAGCTCGTGGTCAAGGTCGCCAAGGACCGCGCGCAGCGGGCCCGCCTGGCCGAGGAGGCCCTGCATCTGTTGTTCGTCGACGCCGCCAACGTTCCGGCGCTGCTGGGCGCAGGGTTGCTCGAGGACGGCATGGCGTATCTGGTGCTCGAGAGCGCGCCGGGGCGGGCCCTCGAAGGCCGGCCTCGTCCGGCGGCAGCGGCGCTCGAGCTCGCCCTGGTCGTGGCCCGCGACGTCTCGGGAGCGCTGGCCGATCTCCACGCGCTGGGGCTCGCGCACGGCGATCTCAAGCCCGACAACATCGTGATCGAAGAGCGCGACGGACGTCCCGTTGCTGCACGTCTGGTCGACCTGGGCCTGTCGGGGCCGAGCGAGGAGAGCGTCCCTCGCGGCGGAACGCGGGGCTACCTGGCGCCCGAAGTGTTCGTGGCGGGTGCAACCAGCGACGCGCGCCAGCGTGATCTCTGGGCGCTCGGCCGAGTGTTGTCGGAGCTGTTCGAAGGTCCGGCTCCCGCGCCGTTCTCGACGCTGCTTCCAGCGCTCATGGCCGCGGCTCCTGCCGCTCGACCGTCGGCGTCCTGGCTCCGACGCCAGGCGCTCGTGGCGCTCGGTGAAACGACCTTCTCGGACTCACCCGAACGCCGGAGCCGACGGGTCAAACACGGCTACCTCGCGCTCCGTCGCGCCGAGCTGATGGCGGCGGCACGAGCGCCTCGCTGTGAAATCCGGGTTCCCGGCCTGCCCGGCGCATGGCTCCAGGCCGCGCTCGAGGTTGCGCGTGAGGTTGCGCTCTTGCGAGCCGATCCCGCTCGCGCTGAGGCCGACACGGTGCTCGCAGAGCTCTCGGCGCTCGGTCGTGCACGCTGGCTGGTGACGTTGGTCGGACCCGCTGCGGCGCACTGGCCCGTGCTCGAGCTCGGCGACGAGGCGCTGTCTGGTCGGCTACTGGACGTGGCGGCGCGGGGCGAGCTCGAACGGCTGACGTGGAGCGAGCTGCAGGCGCGGCCGCGTGTGCCGGCGCGCTGGGAGACCAGCGGCGAGGCGCTCGAGCTCGGGCTAGCGCTCGAGAACGGCGATCCGGACCCGGCCCTGCTCGATGCCGCGGAGGAGCGCTTGCGTCCCGGCGGCGACCTCGGTCTCGGTCTGGCGCTGGCGCGCGCGTTGCGGCGTCGCGGACAGCTCGGACGAGCGCTGCACCTCCTGCAGCGCTGGTCGTCACCCGAAGCGGGCGCCGAAGCCGCCGAGCTCGCGCGGCGTGCGGGTGACGCTGTGCGCGCTCGTGAGCTGCTCGCGACGCTCGATCTCGAGCGTTGCTCGGCGTCGACTCGTGCTCGTGCTCGCGCCAGCGCCGCGCGCCTCGAGCTCGGAGCTGGAGCCACGCACACGGCGCTCGAGCTCTTGCAAAACGAGCCCGACTCAGCGGCGGTGCTGGAGACGCGCGCGCTCGTCGAGCTGGCGCTCGGCCAGCGTCAGAGCGCAGCCGCGTCGCTCGAGAGGGCGCGCCTGCTCGCCACCTCCGACGAGGAGCGTGCCCGCATCGAGGCTGCCGTGGGCAACGTGACCCTGGCCGGTGGCGACGCGGACAGCGCGCTGTCGGCCTTTCGCCGCGCGGCCGAGCTCGCGGCCCGCTCCGGAGCCGTGCTGGAAGAGGCCACCTACCTGACGGGCGTGGCGGCCTCCGCCTCGCAGCTCGGCGAGCTCGGCGAGGGCCTCTCGGCCGCGCGCCGCAGCCTGCTGCTGTTCGAGGCGCTCGGGCGCACCGGCGAGGCGGCTCGCGCGGCGCTGTCGATCGCGGCCACGCTGCGAGCGGCTGGCGCCGGCACCGAAGCGCGTGAAGCGGCGCTCGACGCCGTCGCGCGCGCCAAGCTCTCGGGTGATCGCCGCTGCCGCGCCTACGCCCACTGGGTGCTGGCTGATCTCTGCCAGGCGCCCGATCACGAAGGCCTGGAGCACGCGCGCTTCGCCGCCGCCAACGTCGACGACCGCGGTGACGACGCGCTGCGCGCCGCCGCCCGCCTGCACGAGCACGGCGAGGAGGTCGAGGTGGCTCGCTTCGACGCGCTGGCGCAGGAGCCCTCGACCGCGCAAGACGCGCGCTTCGAATGGTGGGGAGCTCGCGCGCGGCGCGAACGTCCGCTGCACGCCGACAGGGTCGTGCGGGAGCTCCTGCAGCTCTGCGCGGCGCCGGCGCCGGTCGTCGTGCGGGGCCCAGCGCTGTGCTCTGGCGCGGAGCTCGCCCGTCGCACGGGTGACGGCGATGCGGCGCGGAGGCTGAACCTGGCTGCCACCGACGCGGCCCGCGAGCTCGTGCGGCGCGTGCCGGCCGAGCTCAAGGCAGCCGTCTCGTCGTTGCCCTGGGTGCGCGCTGCCGACGCCGCGGCCGCGACCGACTCGCTCTCGCCCGAGCAGCTGCGCGACGTGGAGGCGCTGGTGCGCGCGCTCGGGCGCCGCGATGGCCTGCGCGCGCTGCTGCGCCAGGTGCTGGACGCGCTGGTGCTCTGGACCGGCGTCGAGCGCGGCCTGTTGCTGTTGCGCGCCCCCGGCGGAAAGCTGCGTCCGCGCGCCGCGCGCAACCTGAGCAAAGGCGATCTCACGGGCGAGCAGCTGAGCCTCAGCCACTCGCTGGCGGAGCGCGCTCTCGCGCTCGGTGAGCCGTTCGTCGCCGTCGACGCGGCCGGCGATCTGCCGGAGATCCACCACAGCGTTCACGCGCTGAAGCTGCGCAGCGTGCTGGCCGTACCGTTGATCGCGCACGGCGAGGCACTCGGTGTCGTCTACCTCGACGACCGCATGCGCCGCGGCGCCTTCGGCCCGCGCGAGCTCGCCTGGGTGCGGCTGGTGGCGACGCTGGCCTCGGTGGCCATCGCCGACGCGCGCGCCGCGCTGCTCTTGCGGCGCTCGGCTCGCCGCGCGCAGCGCGCCGAGGCCAAGCTGGAAAAGGAGCTGGCACGGCGCGAGGCGGCGCTCGACGTCGCCGAGCGTGAGCTCGGGCGCATGCGCGAAGGCCGAGAAACGCGCTTTGCCTACGACGCCATCGTCGGGCAGAGCGAGGCCATGCGCGCCATGTTGCGAGTCGTCGATCGCGTGACGCTGTCGGAGGTACCGGTGCTCCTCGTCGGTGAATCCGGCAGCGGCAAGGAGCTCGTGGCGCGAGCGATCCACGACAACGGGCCGCGCGCGGGTCGGCCCTTCGTCAGCGAGAACTGCGGCGCCATCCCCGAGACGCTGCTCGAATCGACGTTGTTCGGTCACGTCCGCGGCGCGTTCACCGGCGCCTCCAGGCCGCGCGCCGGCCTGTTCGAGGTGGCCAGCGGCGGCACGCTGTTCCTGGACGAGATCGCCGAGATGAGCCTTGGCATGCAGAGCAAGCTCCTGCGCGCCCTGCAGAACGGCGAGATCCGTCCCGTGGGCGCCGAGAGCCCGCGCCGTGTGGACGTGCGCGTGCTCGGCGCCACCCACCGCGACCTCGATGCCATGGTGGCGGCCGGTACGTTCCGCGAGGACCTGTACTACCGGCTGAACGTGATCACCGTTCGACTGCCGGCCCTGCGCGAGCGCAGCGGAGACGTCCCGTTGCTCGTACGCTCGCTGGTCGAACGCCACGGCGGCAAGCGCCGCGTACGCGTCTCCAAGAGCGCGCTCGACATCCTGGGCGCCTTTGCCTGGCCGGGCAACGTGCGCCAACTCGAGAACGAGGTGCGGCGCGCCCTGGTGCTGTGCGACGACACCATCTTGCCCGACCACCTCAGCCCCGAGGTCCGGCACGGCGGCGGCGCCGAGACCGGGCGCTCCGACGGTCTCAATCTGCGAGAACGGCTGGACGCGCTGGAGGCCGAGCTCGTGCGCACCGCGCTCGGGCGCACGCAGGGCAACCAGACCCGCGCCGCCGAGCTCCTGGGTGTCTCGCGCTTCGGCCTGCAGAAAATGATGAAGCGCCTAGAAATAGCCAGCCCCGCGTAGGGCGCGCCGCAGCGGTTGCTGCGGCCGACGGCTTCGCCGTCGTCGCCGCTTCGCGGCGCGCGCCCTTCGCCCTGTTCGTCGGGGGCGCAGCCCCCGCCCCGCTGAAGTGAATTCGGGGTGGGGCCCCGCGGAATTCACTTC
>DATLIL010000738.1:0-4112 GCA_035539475.1 Polyangiaceae bacterium | reverse complement strand
GTGCGGGTGCGGGCGGAGCTGCCGCCGGGGCGCTCGTGGCTTCGTCGGCGGCGACGGAGGTCTCCTCTGGCGCGTCGCCGCGCTTGATCAGCGTCACGGCTCCGACGGCCAACACTGCGAGCAACACGAAGCCGGTTACTGCGGCCACGACCATGAACTGCTTGCGCGACAGACCGCTGGCACGCTCGAACGCGCTGGGGCCCGCGGCGGCGACCGGCGCGGCGCCGTAGGTAGCAGCGGGAGCGCCGTAGGTAGCAGCGGGAGCGTCGTAGGTGGCAGCGGGGGCGTAGGCAGCGTCGGGGACGTAGGTGGCCGCAGGCGCGTATTGAGCCTGGGCCTCGTAGCCTGGCGCCGTGATCGCCGGCATGGCCGGGGCCGTCGGCGCGGTTGCCTGGTGTCTCTGGTCCGCAAAGGCCTGCGCTTGCGCGTCCAGGGCTTGCTGGATCGCCGGCATGGCGTGCTGCGTCGGCGAGAAGGGGTGTGCCGTGCTCGGCGGAGGCTCCGCAGCGGGCTGAGGGCCAGCGCCCGGCAAGTCACGCAGGAACAGCAGCGGGCGCGCGATGGCGGTGGCGACGCCAGGACCGGAGAGCGGACCCTCCGCCGAGTACTGCATCGAGTCGACGAGCGCCGCGAAGCTCTTTGCCATCTCCGTGGCGGACGAGTAGCGGGCTGCTGGATCGGAGGCGAGCGCCGCCTTGAACCAGACATCGAAGGCGGGATCGAGCACGCCGCCGAGCTCTCGCGCTCTGGCCGACGCGGGGGTCGACACCGTGGGGATGCGATGATTCCTGTCCCCCAGCGCGGAGATCCAGGGCATCCCCGTCAGGGCAAAGAAGGCGATCATGCCGAGCGCATAGAGGTCCCCGCTCGGTTGTGGCGCCACGCCCGCAGCCAGCTCGGGTGCGGCCCAGCCCGGCGTGCCTGCGTACTTGGGGTCGACGGCGATGCGCAGGCGCGCGAGGCCGTAGTCCGTCAGGCGAGCCCAGCTAGGGTGCTCGGCCGAGACGAAGATGTTCTGTGGCTTGATCGCGCCGTGCGTGACCGACGCCGCGTGCATCGCGTCCAGCGCGCGGGCGAGCGTCATCAAAGCCTGATTGAAAACGGCCGGAGCGAGCGGGCCTTGCTCGGCGACGTGGCGCGCCAGCGACGGAAACATCACGCGCTCGCAGACCACGAAGGCGCGGTGCAGCTTGCCGTCGATGCCGAGGTCATAGACGCGGGCCACCGCGTCGGCTGGAAGCGCCGAGACGGCGCGGACCTCCGATTGAAAGGTGCTCCACGCGGGGCCGCCGCGGCGTAGCTCCGGGTGCAGGATCTTCACCGCGCAGAGACGGCCGCCCTGAGCCTCTTCGGCCTCGTAGACCTCGCCGTTCTCGCCGACGCCGAGGGGACCCCCGACGATCCAGCGAGCCGCCAGCATGGTGCCCATGGGGACCGAGGGCGCGCCGTTCACTGCTTTACCTTCAGGCTCTCGACCGCCTTCATGATCAGCGCGGCTTGTCCCTTCTCGTCCGGCTCGACCACGAATCCGAGCACCACGACCTCGCGCTCCGTGGCGACCCGGGCGCGGGCCAGGAGCGCCGTGCCCTTGCCCTTGCCCTTGAGCGAAGGCGTGGTGCCGCCCTGCGTATCGGCGGTGATCTCCCAGAGATCGATCTCACCGTTCGGGCCCTGCAGCGTCTGCTGCGCTTTCTTCAGACGTTTCTTGAGCTTGGTGACCTTGACGCCCTCGAGCTCGAGGGCGCCGCTGAGCTTCTCGGTGGCGGCGAGCACCTCGGCGGGGGATTGCTCCGGCACCACCACGAGACCGAGCACGGCGGCGCGGCGTTCTGGCGGCGGCAACCCGACCACCCGATCGCCAGCGCGAGAAGCACCGGTGCGTAGAGGTACCGGGGCCAAGACCGCCATCGCGTCACGACGTACATCCTCGATTTCCTACTACTAAGAGCAGAACACAACTTGGCTCACAGATCATCCCGCGCTCGGATCCGGCTTTTCGCGCTTTTCGTCTGACTGCACGGGGACAAGCTCCTGGGCCGGTTCTCGTTCCAGGCGGTCCGCTCGCCGCAGCTCCGGAAACAAGACAGCCCAGATCAGGACAACGAGGATCGTTCCGGTTCCACCCAGAACCACGGCCGGGACGGTTCCCAGCCAGGCGGCGGTCAACCCAGATTCGAACTCGCCGAGCTCGTTGGAAGCGCCGATGAAAACGAGGTTTACGGCCGCTACGCGGCCGCGCATGGCGTCCGGCGTATTCAGCTGGACCATCGAGCTTCGCACGAAGACGCTCAGCATGTCGGCTGCTCCGGTGAGCACCAGGGCGACCAGCGAGAGCGCGAAGCTCTTCGATAAGCCGAAGACGATGGTGGCCAGGCCGAAGGCGAGGACTCCCGCAAACATCGTGCGGCCAGCACGGTGATTGATGGGTCGATAGGCGAGCAGCACCGCGACGACCGCCGCCCCCGCAGCCGGCGCGCTGCGCAGCAGGCCCAGGCCCGTGGGACCCGTGTGCAGGATGTCCCGGGCGAACACCGGTAAGAGCGCGATGGCGCCACCCAGCAGCACGGCGAACAAATCGAGCGAGATGGCGCCGAGCAAGAGCTTCTCTCGCCACACGTAGCGGAGCCCCGCCACCAGCTCGGCTGGGCTCCGCGTGCGCGCTTCACCGCGACTGCGCGTGGCGATGGCGAGCAGGAAGACGACGCTGACGCACTCGAGCAGAGCTTGAGCCGCGTAGACCGTGGCTGCGTTGGTGCCAGCGAAGAGCAGGCCGCCGAGCGCGGGGCCCGAGACCGTCGAGACCTGAAACATCGAGGAGCTCCAGGCGATCGCGTTCGGCAGGTGCGCCTTGGGCACCAGGTTGGGTGCCAGCGATTGCGCCGCCGGTCCGGCGAACGCGCGAGCCGCCCCCACCACCACCAGGATGGCGTAGATCGGTCCCGTGCTCGTCGAGCCCGTCAGGCTGAGCGCGCAGAGCCCGAGCCCGCAGGCCAGGAGCACCATGTGGCAGAGCGCGAGCACGCGCCTGCGATCGAAGCGATCCGCGACCTGACCGGTGACCAGCCACAGCACGATGGCCGGAAGAAACTGCGCCAGGCCCACGTAGCCGAGCGAGATCGGTTCGCGCGTGATCGAGTAGACGTGCCAGCCCACGGCGACGCCCTGCATTTGCGTGCCGATCACCGACGTCATCCGCGCGGCCTGGTAGCGGCGAAAATCGCGATGGCTGAAGGCCACGGCCGGCCCGGACAGGAAGTTCGACAGTGCCACGGCGGCCTCGCTTCCTGGTCGTTCAGACCACGCGCATGGTTCCGGGCGAGCCGCTCTCGAGCTCTCCGATGAGCGCGCTGCCCTCGCCGAGCTCGCCCACCAGCGCGGAAGCGCTCTCGGCGGGCAGGCTGAGCAACAGGCCGCCGCTGGTCTGCGCGTCGCTCAAGAGGAGCACCAGCGCCGGGTCCAGCTCGGGGCTGAGCTCGAGGTTCTTGGCGACGTAGCGCGCGTTGCGCCGGGAACCGCCAGGCACCTGATCGGCGCGCGCGGCATCGAGGGCATGGGCCATGAGCGGCACGGCTCGTGCCTCGATTCTGGCCGCCACGCCGCTCGCCTCGCACAGGTGCTTGAGCGAGCCGAGCAGGCCGAAGCCCGTGACGTCGGTGGCGGCGGTCGCTCCGTAGCGGCGTCCGAGCTCCGCGGCGCGCCGGTTCAAGGTCCGCATCCAGCGTACGGCGCCGGCGAGGGCGCCCGGAACATCGTTGCCCTGGCGCGCGGCCTGCGCCAGTACGCCGACGCCGAGCGGTTTGGTCAGCACCAGCGCGTGGCCGGCGCGCGCGCGCCTTTGGCTCCAGGCCTGCCCGCGCTCGACGCTGCCCACGACCGCCAGCCCGAACTTGGGCTCACTGTCGCGCAAGCTGTGGCCGCCGACGATCGCACAACCGGCCTCGGCCGCGACCTCGGAGGCGCCACGCAGCACCGCAACGAGCACGTCGCGCCCGACCTCTTCCGGCATGCCCACGATCGACAGCGCCACCGTCGGAACGCCGCCCATGGCGTAGACGTCGCTGATGGCGTTGGCGGCGGCGATGCGGCCGAAATCCGCGGGATCGTCGACGATC
>DATLIL010000737.1:0-9125 GCA_035539475.1 Polyangiaceae bacterium | reverse complement strand
GCTCTACCGCCGCTCGTGTGACCGGAGCACGCGCTTTTCGCTTGCTGCTCCTGAGCCGGGGCGGCGCTTCGGGCTTCGCCTCCGGCGCGCTGGCAGCCGGCGGGGCAGCCTTGCTGCTCTCGGTTGGCGCGCTCAGCGGGGCAGTCGTGGCGCTGGGCGTGGGGCTGGGCGGCGTGAGCGAGCCCGGCAGAGCAGCGCCGCGAGTGAACCAGAAGCCGAGGGAGCCGCACAAGAAGACCAGCGAAAGAGCCACCAGCCCACGTGTCGTGCCCGAGCGCAGGCGACGTACCTCGGTGTAAATTTCGGTGATCGTCGGGTCGGTGCTGCGTTGCTCGCCCCGGAGCGGAGCGACCTTCGTCTTGCGCCGCCGCGAGGTGCTTGGTTCGCGTTCGCCTTCGGGCTGTTCGTCTTCGACGAGCTGAAGCACGGGCCGGAGGCCGGTCTCGGGTGGGTTGACTCCGTCGAGCCGTGGCAGGTCGTAGATGTCGCGCGGGCGCATCGGCTGAGAGCCGGGCTCGAGCGCGCTCGAGAGCTCGCGGATGGTGGCCTTGCGCTGCTCGAGCTCGTGCGCGAACGAGCGGCGCACGACGTTGGCGACCTCCTGTGAGCTCGCCAGCATGCCCGTGGTGGCCGCGGCGCGGGCGAGCTCCTCGGCCATCTGCCGAGCGCTCGTGTAGCGCCTGGCAGGGTCGCGCTCGAGCGCGCGCAGGCACACGCGGGCGAGAGCTTCCGAGAGCGCGGGGACCTCGACGCGCGGCGACTCGATCGGCATGCCCGTGACCTTGAGCATGGTCGCGGTCTCGCTCGTGCCGACGAACAGCCTCCGCCCGGCCAAAACCTCCCACAAGATGACGCCGAGCGCCCAGATGTCCGCACGGGGATCGACTCGCTCCGCGCGCACCTGCTCGGGTGCCATGTACGACGGCTTCCCCTTGACCGTGCCCGGCCGTGACGCGCTGATGCGCGAGGCGGCGAGGGCGATACCGAAGTCGGTGAGCCGCGCGATGCCGTCCACGCCGACCAGGATGTTCTGCGGTGAGACGTCGCGGTGGACCAGGCCGACGGGCGAGCCGTCGTCGTTTTGCAGCGAGTGCGCCACCTCCAGCCCGGCCATGACGTCGAGCAGGATGCGAATGCCGACCCGGACGCGCCGTTCGCGGCTGATGCTCTCGTTCTCGACCACGTCGGCGAGCTGAAAGCCGTCGACGTAGTCCATGACCAGGAAGTGGCAGCCTTCGAGCGTGCAGACGTCGATGGTCGGCACCACGTTCGGGTGGTGGATGCGCGCAGCGAGCTGCGCCTCGTCCAGCAGCATGGCCATGAAGCGCTCGTCCTCGGCCAGGTGCGGATGCATCACCTTGATGGCGAAGAGCCGGCGAAAGCCGCCAGCGCCCATGGCCCGCGCCAGGCAGACGACGCCCATACCGCCGGCGGCGATCTCCGCCAGCAGTTCGTAGCGCCCCAGCAGCCGGCGCGGCTGTGAAGAAGGATGAGCTATTGGCACGCGGCTTTCGGTACGAAGGCGAGGTCGTCCACGGTCAATTCGAAGGCGGCGCCCGACGTGTTCTCGTAGGCGAAGCGGATGGCGTAAACGGCGTTCGACTCGAGCGCTCGCGCGTTCCCGCCAAAGGCGGGCTCGAGCTCGTCGAAGCGGATCTCGAACTCTTGCCACTCCGCGCTGGGCTCGAAGCCCCGGCCCAGGTAGTTGTAACACTCGCTGCCGCACTGCCCGGTGGCGGGCTCACTCGGGCGGTCGCTGATCCGGAGCGCCCAGCCGTCGCCCACGCCCCTGGCCGCGAAGCGCACCGCGCAGTAGGCGCTCGCGTCATAGGCGCCGAACGGCGAAAGAATCGAAACGCCCAGCAGCGCGCCCCACGACGTGAAGCCGCCGCCGCTGATGTGCGCCGCGTGGTAGCTGTCGAGGCGCGGCGGCTCGAGCGTCACGGCCTCGGGCGCGGAGAGCCAGCCTCCGCTGTCGTCCTGGGCCCAGTACCAGAAGCCGTTGCGCCCGCTCCGCTGCAGGATCTCGGGAAACGCGCCCTCGACGTCGTCGACGAGCTCGAGCTGGTCGAGCGGGACGATCGCGCCTCCCGCTCCTGCGGCTCCTGCCTCTCCCACTGCCGGCGCGGCTCCCGCCGCCACGATCACCTCGTCGCTTCCGCCCTGACCCTGTCCAGCCTCGCCCGCGCTCTCACCAGGCTCAGCCTGCGCGCCGGCGCTCGGAGTAGTCGGAGTGGACGATCCCGTTCCTCCTGATGCAGTGGCTGCGCTTCCGGCAACGTTCTCCGAGGTCGGAGCAACGTCGTCGGGGACGACATCGGTGAAGCCGCTGAACTGCTGGTTGTTGCACGCAAAGGTGAGGGCGGTGAGCAGCACTGCGTGCAGACGGGTGCGCTTGCCAACGAATGTGTCGACGTCCATGGTCCTGGTTCCTTCCGCCACCCCATCGCCCCCAAGGGTGGCTGTCGCTTCATCCAGTGTCCGACTGTCGGACCGTCCGTTGCGAGAGCGGTTGATAATACTTAAGGGTGATTAAGTGGATCACTTGGCGCAGATCGATGGGTGGAGTCGCCTGCTCCCGTCGGTGACGGTGGCGGGCGCTCGGGCCGTGGTCGGATCGCAACACCTACACGAACCGTACCAGCGGCCGATCCCGGCCAAATTCAGCCAGAACGCGTCGCCGACGGCCGCGGTGTCAACCGCCCTTTGACAGCCCCGCTTTACAGTCCCCAGAAGACATGGGGACGCCTTCGCTGCCCACCCCGTTCCGTGCTCGGCTTCGCCTGCGCGCGTCCTACCCCTCCCTGACGTCCGTCCTCGCTTCGCTGCGGGCGGCCGTGGGAGGGGTGCGGCATCCGGGCTCCTGTGCGGAGCCCGGCGGCGCTGCGACGGCGAGGGGCGGCGCGTGCCGCCCCCAAGAATGACTAAATACCCTGGTTCGCGGCGATGTCCCAGCCGGCGGTCTCGACGGGTTCACCGCTCGGCGCGTACTCCCAGCTCACGATGCCGCCGTTGAGCGAGAGCGTTTCGTGCAGGGTGCCGGCCGCGTCGGTCTTGAGCGTGACGCCCGTGACGAGCACGCTTTCGAGTCCGTAGCGCAGGAACGCTTCGGCCTGACCGTCGACGGGCGCGGTGACGTCGAGCTCGGTGCTGCGGCTGTGACGACCGGAGCAGCCGTTGGCGAGGTGGTTGATCGTCGCCGTATCGGCGATGCGCTTGATCGAGAGATCGTCGAAGCTCGGCTTGGACGCCCCGCCGCCGCCGAACACCGGGGGAGGGAGCTCGATGCCGGTGCTGAAGGACAGCGCCGGGCTCCACGCGGGGCTCGGGAAGGCGCTCGGAGAGCCACCGCGATCGAGCAGGAAGAACTTCTCGAGGTCACCACCACCGCCGCCGGTGTTCTGCGCGCGGTTGAACGACGCATGCACGATGCCGATGGTCCACTCGATGCTCGTGAAGTCGAAGCCGATCGTCTCGCGCGTCTTGGCGTGCGGCGTCTCGGTCGTCGAGAGCGAGCCGATGAAGACGTCTTCGAGCTCCACGGTGAGGCTCGCGTCGGCGGCCGGCGTGGTGAACACCTCGATCGAGACGTTCTCGTAGTGTTTGCCGCGGGCCGCGTCGAGGTTCAGAAGGGGCGTCTGCGCCCCGGCGTCGCGCTGCACGAACACGCGCGAGAACTGCACCTTGCCCGAGCCGCTGCCGCCGCCGGACGTCGTCACCGGCACCGTCAGCGAGCTCTCGAAGCCGAAGATGGGAAAGGTCTCGCCGTTGACCTCGAGGGTACCGACCGCGACAGGATCGGGCTCGACGTCGCCCGGCAGGCCCGGATCACCCTTGTCGCCCTTATCGCCCTGCGCGCCGGTGTCGCCGGTGTCGCCCTTATCGCCCTTGTCGCCTTGAACGCCGGCGGGACCCTGCTGGTTCCAGCTGATCGGGGTCTCGTTGCTGCTGCAGCTGCTGGCGCTGGAGACGATGCGCAGCATGCCCTTCTTGTCGGCACAAGCGTGGATGACGCCGTCCGGACCGATGGTGATGGCGGCGTAAGCCGCGGGGATGGCGAACACCACGGCCGAAGCCGCGGCAACGATCTTCCAGTTGGTTTTCTTGGGCATGATGCGCGCCCGGCCCTAACCCGACCCGAAAGCGCGATCAATGCCGCCATCAGGAGCAAGCGGATCCAGTTTGAATCCAAAGCAGAATGCGCCACGGCGGGGATAATTCCGCAGCGCGGCAAGGCTCTGGAAGGCACCCTGCCTCTAGCCGGCGGGCGCGGCGGATAGTCCACGAATTCCGAGGGATTGGCGTCGCTGGGGGCACCGTGGCAGGTTTCGCAGCGTGTCCAAGTTGCCCGATCGGGTCGGTCAGATCATCAGCCAGCGCTACGAGCTCGTCGACATCGTCGGGCGAGGCGGCCAGGGCACGGTCTACCGGGCGGTCGATCGCTGGGGCGGACGCGAGGTGGCGGTCAAGGTCCTGAGCTCCAAGGCGGCGCGCGAGCCGCAGATGGTCGAGCGCCTGATGCGCGAGCAGCAAGCGCTGACCGTGCTCAAGGGCACGGCTGCGGTCGAGCTGTTCGACGTTGTCCGCGGCAACGACCGCGAGCTCTGCCTGGTGATGGAGCTTTTGAGCGGCACCGATCTCGACGACCACCTGTACGGGCTCTCACAGCGCGGCGAACGCATGCCCCTGGAGCGCATCGCGGATATTTTCGATCCGATCGTGAGCACGCTGGAGCGGGCCCACGCCGCGGGCATCCTGCACCGCGATCTCAAGCCGGCCAACATCTTCTTGCTCGAGAACGGCGGCGTACGCCTGCTCGACTTCGGCATGGCGCGCTTGAAGAACGCGGCGCCGCTGACCGCTGCGGGAACCGTGATGGGCTCGCCGAGCTTCATGGCTCCGGAAGCCTGGAAGGGGATGTCGGATCTGCTCGACCCCCGCGTCGACGTCTACTCGCTCGGCGTGGTCTTGTTTTTCGTGCTGTCCGGCGAGCTGCCCTTCAGCGGCGCCACGCTGCAGGACCTGTTTCGCGTCGCGACGACGGATCAGCGCCCGAGCTTGCGCAAACATCGACCCGACCTGCCGCGCGACGCGGACGAGTGGGTGGCGCAGGCGCTGGCGCTCGATCGCGACGAGCGCTTCGGCAGCGTGCGCGCGCTGTGGAGTGCCTTCCTGTCCACCTTCCACGTGCTCCCGCCGGGCAAGCGCTCGCTGTGGGCCAAGGCCAAGAACGCCGTTCAGCGCGTGGCGGGCACGAGCCAGCCGGTGCCACAGCCCGAGCCGGTTCAGAACGGCTGGGCCGTGGCCCCCACCGACCAGCCCTCGTTCGCGCGCGAGGCGCTGGCGCGCAGCGCGTTCCGCATGCCCACGCCGAGCGCCGACGAACCGCTGCCGTTGAAGCCGCCGGCGCCGGGCAAGACCATGGTCCTCGACGACGACGAGCTCCTGCCCGTCGAGCCGCCACGCCCCCCGCCGCCGCGCAGGGCCGTGGACAAGACGCTCAGCATCAGCGTTGAAGTCGTCACCGAGCCCAGCGCGGACGACGCGCCGGCGCCGTCCTCGCACCCCGACAAGAAATAGCCCTATTGCGGGTCGGTTTCGCGGCCGCGATAGCTTGCCGAAATCAAACGAAGAGGACAACAACGATCAGGCGATGTGAAGTTCACCGTGCCTGCGTAGCGCCCAGATTCGAGTAGCCGCCCCGGGCTCGATCGCATAGTTCGAGCTCATGGCCGAGCAAGACGAGGAACGGCGGATCGAGGAGCGCGTCGGAGCGGCGATCGGGCGCACCGCGGGGCTCGTGGTCAGGTTACCGCTCGACATCCTGGGGCACGGCGTGGAGCTCTTGGGTCTGGTCGGGCACGGCTTGAAAAGCAAGCCGGGCGATCTACCCGGGCTCGATCTGACGGCGCCGGTCGCCGAACCGACGTCCGCGGAAGAGAAGCCGCTCATCTCCGTGATCGACTACAGCGCCGAGCGCGTTCAGCGCCGCAACGTCGAGGACGCGAAGACCATCGTATCCAGTCCGACCGCCCCGGGCCCATCGGTGCGCTGGGTCAACATCGAGGGCTTGCATCCGTCCACCATCACGAACCTGGCGCGCGCCTACGACCTGCACCCGCTCGCCGCCGAGGACGTGCTGAACGTGCCGCAGCGCCCCAAGTTCGAGGTTTTCGGTGACACGGGCTTTCTGCTCTGCCGCATGCTGCGCATCGAGGGCGGGCAGCTCGTGGACGAGCAGGTCAGCATGTTCGTGCGCGACGGCCTGGTCATCACCTTCCGGCAGTGGGAGGGCGACGTCTGGGATCGCATCCGGCAGCGCCTGGAGCAAGACGGCTCGATGCTACGCCAGCGCGGCTCCGGTTATCTGGCGTACTCGCTGCTCGACGCCATCGTCGATCATTGCTTCCCCGTGCTCGAGCACTACGGTGACGAGCTCGCGGACATCGAGGACGAGCTCCTGGTCAAGGCGGACCCGAAGCTCGCCAACCGTATCCACGCCATCAAGCGCTCGCTCTCGATCCTGCGCCGGGTGCTGTGGCCGATGCGCGACCTGGTCATTGCCGTGCGCGAGGAGCAGCCGCCCTGGCTCGACGAGCAGACGCGAACTTACTTGCGTGACGTCCACGACCACGTGCTGCGCGTGATCGACCTCGTGGAAACGTTCCGCGAAATGGCCAACGGCTTGAGCGACCTCTACATGACGCAGCAGTCGCACAAGATGAACGAGGTCATGAAGCTCCTGACGGTGATGGCCACGCTGTTCATCCCGCTCACCTTCCTGGCCGGCGTCTGGGGCATGAACTTCAAGCACATGCCCGAGCTCGACTGGGAGCACGGCTACTCGATTGCGCTCGCGGTCTTCGGCGGCATTTTTGTCACGCTGCTCCTGCTCTTCCGTCGCCGCGGCTGGCTCTAGATCCCTGGAATGGGCCGAGCGTCAGAGCTGTTGATCGCTGTGGAGGAGGAGCTCTTCCATGGAAACCGTAACTACACGTGAGGTCCCGCTGAGCGAGACCGAGGTGATGAGATCGACCACGCACCCGCGGGTGAGCTGGGGCGCGGTTTTCGCTGGTGCCGTCGTTGCGCTGGCTGTCTGGGCCATGCTCTATGCGCTTGGCCTGGCCGTGGGTTTGCTGGTGTTGAACCCCGACACTCCCAGCACCCTGCGCGCGTCGAGCATCTTCACTGGCATCTGGGGCATGGTCGCTCCACTGCTGGCGCTCTTTGGCGGCGGATGGGTTGCCTCCCGCTGCTCGGGAGTCATCCGGCGCCTCGACGGAGCGATTCACGGCCTCGTGATGTGGGGATTCGCCACGGTCGCTGGAGCGTGGCTCGTTGGCAGCGTGATGGCGACGCTCGTCGGCGGAGCTGCGTCAATGGGCAAGACGGCCCTCGAAGCCGAGGCTGTTCGTGGTCGGACCACCACCGAGCAGATGGTGACCGCCCCGATGACGAAGGCTCGCCAGGCCGCCGAGAACCTGGGCAAGAGCGTCGCTGGCGCTCCGCCGACCCCCGAGCAGAGGCAGACTCTCGCGGCAGCAGAGGGTAGCTGGAAGGCCTTCGGAGGCATGTTCGGTGCGCTATTCCTCGGCATGGTCTCGGCCGTCGCGGGCGGTGTGGTCGGCCTGAGTCGGCGCCGCGGCGAAGGCAGAGTGGTAACGACGACGACCCCGAGGCGGGCCACGCCGGTCGCCACGGAACGCGAGGTGTACCCGTAGCTTTCCGCACACCGAGTCGGCACATTCCGGCAGCCTTTTCGGGTTGGCCTCCTGCCGCAGGATTCCTATAAGGAGGCGATGACACGCCTGGTAGCAGCAGCCGTCGCGTGGTCCCTGATCGCCTGCGGCGGCGGCCAATCCGAAGCAGAGCCGCCCAAGGCGGAGGCGGCACAGCTCACCGCCGGCGAGAAGTGCATCAAGGACGCCAACGTCAAGCAGACACCGCCCGTCGACGCGCCCGAGCGCATCGACGTCGCGCACATCGTGGTCAAGCACGACCAGGTCAAGGGCGCGATCAAGGAGAACATCAGCCGCACCCGTGAGGAGGCTTGCCTGCGCGCGAAGGGAGCTCGCGAGTTCTTGCTGAAGGAGAACGACTGGGACGCGGGCTACAAGAAGTACTCGGACGGCGGCGGCGCCACCGAGGGCGTGCTGTCCAACGTGAGTCAGACCGATCTCGACACGGCGTTCGCCAACGCCGCGTTCTCGCTCAAGGTCGACGAGCTCAGCTACGTGGTCGAGAGCCCACGCGGCTTTCACATCATCCTGCGCAAGAGGTAGCCGATGACCTCGCGGCGGGCGCGTACTCTCGCGAAGGCGTGGCTCGTCGCTTGGCTGGCATGCCTCGTGGCGCTCCTGGCCGTCGTGTCACCGGCCTGGTCCGACGCCCCGTGTTACGTCGCCGTGCGCGTGGAGGGCGTGATCAATCCGGTCAAGGCCCGGCTCGTGAAGCGCGCCGTTGCGGAGGCAAAGCGACAGAACGCGCGCTTCTTGCTGCTCAGCATCGATACACCCGGCGGACTGGTCACGTCGATGCAGGAGATCGTGAGCTCGATCACGAACGCGGGGCTGCCGGTCGTCACTTTCGTGTCGCCGCAGTCCGCGGAGGCCACGTCGGCCGGCGCGTTCATCCTGCTGGCGGGCGACGTGGCCGCGATGGTGCCGGGCACGCGCCTGGGCGCCGCACATCCGGTCGGGGCGGGAAAGCCGCTCGAAGGGCCGCTCGACGACAAGGCCACGAACAGCCTCTCGTCACTGATCCGTTCCCTGGCCGAGCGCCGCGGTCGCGCGCCACAGCCGGCCGAGGACATGGTGCGCAAATCGGTCAGCTTCACCGCCGAGCAAGCGCTGACCCAGCCGCTGATCGAGCTCATCGTGGTGAACGAGGGCGATCTGCTCGCCAAGCTCGACGGCCGCGAGCTACGGCCCGGCCAGATCCTGCGCAGCAGGGGGCTCGAGCGGCGAGAAGTCGCGCTCTCGAGCTTCGAGCGGCTGCTCGACGTGCTCGCCGACCCGACGCTGGCCTCGCTGCTCTTGTCGCTGGGCGTGCTCGGGCTGCTCTACGAGCTGTCGTCGCCGGGCATCGGGGCTGGCGGCGCGATCGGCGCGCTGATGCTCGTGCTC
>DATLIL010000736.1:0-3261 GCA_035539475.1 Polyangiaceae bacterium | reverse complement strand
ACCGCAAAGCAAAGCACGCCGCGGCCGCAGGCCCTCGCGGCGAGCCGTCAATTGAGCGGCGCCCGTCACGTCCCGGAACGCTGACGGACTGCTCGAGCGCAGCGACGTCCAAGCGGTGGACTTGAAACCGGCGAAATAAGGAGACCGACCCCCTGCACAACGAGTCTCCCAGTGAGAGGAGGCGCGGTTACGCGAGGTCCGAGTCCGATCTCTGGAGCGCCGAACATGGCAGGCCAAGCGACGCGAAGCGAGAGAGGGTGGGCCATTCAGGACTCGAACCTGAAGCCAACGGATTAAGAGACGTCGCCTGTGAGGGGGTCTATGTGCTCGATAGCAGCGAGATCTTCTGGTTGTCCGCTTCCTTGGGATCAGGACAGGAAGGGACAGGAGTGGACACGCGGCGGCGCTGGAGCGGATGCATCGAGGGTGGGCTCTGCGGTCGCTCGCTGAAGCTCTACGACGCCCCTGCAATACTCTTGCGGGCTGGCGCGTCGAATTGACGCGACCGCCTTCGGAGACGGACCGATGAGGGGGGTGTCGAATGAATTGCTGAGAACCGGGTGCCAAGCCTTTGTCCCGTCGCGCGCGATGAGACAGCACGATTTCAGCCACTTCGAGCGGAGTGCCCGACCACTGGCCACGACCGCCGTGCAGCGCTCGCTGAGCACGCTCGCCGACGCGACGTCGGGCTCGGGCTCGAGCTGGATCACGACCACCGGCGGCAGCATTGCGGCGGGATGAGACCACGCGGGCCATCACGATGAAAGTTCTTTGCGCGGCGCACTGCCTTAGCCTGGTCGCTGAGCCGCCCGTTTGAGAACCCGCGTGTAGCGAGCGAGCAAGGGGGTCGCAGAGATGCCGTGCAGCACGATGCTGGCGGCGACTACTGGCAACGCGAGGTTGATGACTTCGCGCGCGGCAGGACCTGACAGTCCATGGCTGAGGGCGTAGGCGAGATAGTACAGCGTTCCGATGCCGCGGATGCCGAACCACCCCATCAGCCAGCGTTGATGCGTTGAGGTCTTCGTTCCGGTGAGGACGATTCCCGTGGCCACAGGCCTGACCACGAAGAACAGAGCCATGGCGATCAGCAGAGCCCGTGAGTCCCAGTAGGCGTCGATCGACAGGCCGACGAGCGTCACCAGCACGGCTTCCATGATTCTTTCGGCCGTGGCGCCGAAGGAGATGGTTTCTGCCACGAGAACTCCGGCAGCCACCGCCGGTTCCGCCATCGCGTGAGCCTCCACGCGAGCTCCGACGAGATGTTCGGCGGGCGGGTGGGTCGCGTGCTCCTCGATGCGCGGCAATTCGGGGTGCGGCGTCTCGGCAACGACCCGGAGCTCCGCTTGCCTCAGGCCGACGCCCGCGGCGAACACGGCCAAGAACCCCCATGCCCCGATGTGCTCGGCCGCAACGTAGGTGAGCGCAATCAACGCCAGCGCGAGAAAGTCACTGGGTGCCTCGGTATCGCGCTGGCGGCTGCGTATTCGGATGGCCAGGTGCCCCACTATCCGGCCGAACAAGTAGCCGAGGCCCAGCGCTGCCGGGACCGCCCACAGTACCTCCAGCAGAGCCCAGGCGAAGACCCAATCCCCCACGTTCCCGCGCCTTTGCCACTCGAGCGCGAGCACGACGAAGGGGAATGCCATGCCGTCGTTCAGACCAGCTTCGCCCGAAAGGCCGTAGCGCATGCGGTCTTTGTCCGCCGCGTCACTCACCGATACGGTGCCGGCGAGCACCGGATCGGTCGGCGCCAGCAATGCGCCGAGCAGCAGCGCGTGAGGTCCGCCGAGCCCGAGCAGCCCGTGCGCGAGCAGCGCGACCCCGGCTATGCACACCAACATCACAGGCCCCGCAAGGAGGTAGGCAGGGGTCCAGGCAGCGTCGCGTAACGGCAAGCGCAGCTTCAAGCCACCGATGAACAGCGCCATGATGACCGCTATCTCGCTCAGCCGCTCGAACCACACTGGCGCATGCTCGAAGTCCAAGCGGATCCAACCAAGAAGCCCCGGGCCCATCGCCCAACCGAGCCCCAGATAGATGACGGAGGTCGAGATCGGCAGGCGTTGCACTTGCGCGGATGCGAGCGCCAGTACGAGCGTCAGCACGCCCGCCAACGCGAGCCAGTCCAGGAAATCGAGGGTCGAGAACGCCAAGTATCAGCTGCGAAGAGCAGCATGCGCCGGGTCTCTTGATTTTTCTGCATGAAATCATCGGTTCGCACAGAATCACCCGGTGCTCACCCCGACGTGGTGAAAACCGCCCACGCGTTTGGCGCCGGATTCCACGCACGAGCAGCGCCAGGGTTCCTTCGCCGAGCGACGTCAAAATCTACCCTTCAACTGAGCAGCTCGACGCGACCGAGGGTGCCGTCGACCGCCCGCCTCCAGCGCAGAGTCGATCAGAAGTAGTTGTGGGAAGTGAGCCCGCTCTCGGCGACCAGTGGTTGCACCCGGCCGTGAATGGAGATCGCGACGTCCCGCGCAGCCCGCAGCGGATCTCGGCACGAGCGCCGTAACTGATTCGAAGGGCCTGCCAGGGCAGGTAGTCGAAGTTGCCGGTGACGAGTCCCACGAACCTTGGTCCAAGCCGACGTCGAGACGGCGTTCGCACGGTAAAGCCGCGGGCGAAGACTGCGTGAAAGTCGAGTCAGCGAGGCGGGCTCAGCGCTCGGTCGCTCGCATCGACGCACTTGGCGCGAGCACGGGGAATGGCGAGCGCAGCCGCGAGCGCTGTCTTCGCCGCAGTGGCCACCCAGCTCAGGGAGTCCCTGCACCGCCGAGTTGCCAGTAGTCGCGCGGCATTGCCTGCGCGCCTACCTGTCGCAGCAGAGAATGCGATGCGGCTTCTTGCTGGTCGGATGGACGCTGACGCCGTAGACGATCTTGTTCGCTGAACACTCACCCTTGTGATAGCCGGAGTCCCAGTCACCAGTGCTGCTGTTGCCCCTGTCGTCCGAGCCACTGACGAGGCGGGTCTCGCAGCTGTTTCGTCCGCCGTTGGTGAGCGACCCTGCGGCGCAGCGCACGCCGCGGATCTGGCCGCTCGTACTCTGGCTGATGCCCGAGACGTACTGCCCGTTGTGGCACTCTGATTTGTAGTAGCCGTTGTCCCAGTCACCGAGGCGCGGCGGGTTCGGGCGAATCATGTTGCTGGCGCTGACCTGCAGCGTCTCGTGGTAGTCGCCGCTGAGGGTGCCGCCGTTGTTCGTGCACATGACGGCGTGCGGCGCGATGCTGCTCGCGCTGGTGCTCAAGCCGG
>DATLIL010000735.1:0-4724 GCA_035539475.1 Polyangiaceae bacterium | reverse complement strand
GATCTCCGGCTTGGGCTATCCTGAGCGGGCGTGCGCATCCGTCTGGGTCTGGCCGCAGTCATCGGCATCTTGCCGGGCCCGTCCCGAGCGTGGGCGCAGGATGTGTGTACGGCGTCATACGAGCGTGCTCAGGAGCTGCGCCTCGACGGCGACCTGGTCGGCGCACGGCAGCAGCTGCAGGGCTGTAGCCAGGCGAGCTGCGCCGCGTTCATGCAGCAAGACTGCGCGCGCTGGCTGTCGGAAGTCGAAACGGCCTTGCCGACCGTGGTCTTGACGGCGAAGGACGACAGCGGCCGCCACCTGACGGCCGTGCGCGTCACCATGGACGGGACGATCCTCGCGACGCGGCTCGACGGCCGCTCGCTGTCCGTCAATCCTGGTAGCCACAAGCTCTCGTTCGAGACCGACGGTATGCCCGCAGTGCCCGTCGACCTGTTCGTCTCGGAAGGGCAGAAGAATCAGCTCGTCGAAGTCACTTTCCACGCACCCGTTCGCGACAGCGAGCCGCCCCAGCCCCAGGAAAAGACATCGCGAGTGCCGGCATACGTGCTGGGCAGCCTCGGCCTGGTCGGGCTGGCGGGCTTCGGCATTTTCGCGCTTTCCGGCACGAACGCCGAGGCCGATCTGCGGGACTCGGCCTGCGCGCAGACCAAGACGTGCACCGACGCGCAAACCGACCCGGTCGAACGCAAGTACTTGCTCGCCGACATTTCGCTCGGCATCGGTCTCGTCAGTCTCGGCGCGGCGACCTACTGGTGGCTGCACGCGAACAGTAGTGAGAGCAAGCAAGCTTCCGGCAAGACCCAGCTGACCCTGCAGCTCGGCCCCGCGAGTGCGTACGCTGGTGTGAGCGGCAGCTACTGACGAAAGCTTGCCCGGGACGGAGTGCAAATCATTGCACTCCGTCGCTGCGCGCGACAGGCACGCCGTGTGCAGTAGCACCCGAACCATGAGGCTCTCTCCGGTTTGGCTCCTGAGCACGCTAGCCATCACGCTCACAACGAGAACCGTCTGCGCGGCCACGGTCACCCAGGCCAATGGTGATCCGATCCCGACCACGCAGAAAATCTGCGATGGGGCGACGCAAACGACCGGGGGCCTGGCGGCGGTGTTTGCCTCGCGCACCTGCACGCCACCTGACGGCAGCAACATCGGTGCGCCGTGTAACACACCGGAGCTCTGCGCCGCCATCAAGCAAGAGATCGTGGACTCGGGCGTCGTCTGTGAAACAACCTGGCTTCACGGCGTCAACGACGACGCTTGCGCCATCGACCCGTTGCAAGGCGAGGTCATCGGCCTGAACCCGTGGACCGACGTGCAGACCGGCTACAACACGTTCAGGCCCCTGCCCTGCACGCTCACGTTCTCGGTGGTGTCGCGAGGCCTGGCGATGTTCCAGGACGTTTTTGGCTGGTACAACGTCGATCCCAATGGCCCGCCCTCGATCGACGATCTGCACGTCATGCTCTCGTGCGACACGCCCGACGGGGCAGAGATCGAGCTCGATCCGCAGAACGACCCGGCATACAGGGGTGGCGACATCGGCTACTTCCTGCTCACGCCCGAAGATCGCCAGAACCACAAGTCGTGCGCCGAGGGGAATTGTTGCGCATCACTCGAGCGTTATCAGGCCGGCGTCGGTTACCTCTACTACACGCAGCCACAGTACAACCCCGAAGCGCTCTACAACGGCAATCCGTACGTGCATTTCATTGCCTACGATAGCCGCCTGACGCGCGCCAAGTTCTACTTTGCCTGGGAGGATCTGTACGAGCCTACGGGCAGCGACTTCACCGACGTGGTGGTGAGCGTGGAAGGTGCGGAATGCGCCGGCGGCGGCCAGCCGTGCAGCGTAGAAGGCGCGCTGGGCCACTGCGCCGAAGGCAGAACGGCATGCAAGCTCGGTGAGCTCGTGTGCAACGCCATCCGCGGCGCCGCGAGCGAGACCTGCAATGGCGTGGACGACGACTGTAACGGTGCCTACGACGACGGTGCCGTCTGCCCGCCGGGCGAGGTTTGCCATCAGGGACGCTGCCAGCCCGAGTGCTCGACCGGAGAGTTTCGCTGTGCCGATCCCAAGGAGTGCGACCCGTCGAGCGGCCTCTGTGTCGAGGCGGGATGTGTGGGGATCGAGTGCCCGCCAGGCGAAATCTGCAGCGCCGGCAACTGCCAGGAGCCGTGCCTCGACGTCGTTTGCCCTTTCGGTCAGGTGTGCCTGGGGAACGAGTGCATCGACCTCTGTGCCGGGGTCAGCTGTCCGTCCGGCGAGAGCTGCGTCGACGGCGCGTGTTTGTCGTGTGCCCAGTGCGGCGGCGTCGGTTGTGCTGCTCCGCTGCTGTGCAACCCGACCAGCGGGGCCTGTGAAGACCCGACGTGCACCACGCCCTGCCCGGCGGGCACGAGCTGCAGCAACGGCGCCTGCGTGGACGACTGCGTACTCTCGCAGGCGCACTGTCCCGGCGGCGCGAGCTGCGCGAACGGAAGCTGCAGCAGCGGTGATGGTCACGGTGGTGCGGGCGGCAGCGGCATCGTGATCATCAACGGCGGTACTGGTTCGGCAGCGGCCACGCCGGGCAGCGTGAGCACGTCGGGTGAGCGCGTCGACACGAAGAGTCAGGGTGCGCCGGGCTGCGCCTGCAACGTGACGCGCCAATCGCCGTTCGCTCCTCTCACCGGTTTACTCGTCCTCGGTGTCGCCAATGTGCTGCGAGGTGTGAAACGCCGAAGAAAACTTTCACCGCGAGTCTTGTAAGTCGCCAGGGTGAGCCCACTCAAAGCTCATCACCACATGCGCAAACATCGGCGTCGGCTCGGCTGTTCTCTGATCGCGTCGTGTTCCCTCTCGCTGGGCTGCTCCACGGCGCAGCCCGGCAAACCAAGCGAGAATGTGCTGCCAACCCGGCAGGCATTGAGCGACGGAGCTGCCGACCTGCCCGCGCCTGCGATCCGCGATCGCATCATTTACTACGTGATGCCGGATCGCTTCGAAAACGGCGATCCTCGCAACGACTACGGCGGTCACGCCCCGGACGCCGGCATCGAGCAACACGGCCTCGACAAGACCGCTGCGAGCTTCTATCACGGCGGCGATCTAGCCGGGCTGACCAGCAGGCTCGACTACATCAAGAAGCTCGGCATGACGGCGATCTGGTCGACGCCCGTCGCTCGCAATCGAGCGCTAGCACCCGACGGCTCGGGCGCCGGATACCACGGCTACTGGCCACTGGGTTTCGACGAGGTCGACCCACACCTCGGCACGAGCGAGGAGATGAAGCGCTTCGTGGCGGCGGCTCACGAAAAGGGCATGAAGGTGGTGCTGGACGTCGTGGCCAACCACAGCGCCGACGTGATCTCGTACGCAGAATGCGCAAACGCATGCCAGTTTCGCGCAACGCCAGCCTACACGCCGGTGATCGGCTCGGCCTGGTCGAGCGCGAAGAGCCCGGCCTGGCTCAACGATGCGGAGCACTACCACAACCTCGGCAACATGAATGACGGCGTGCTCGAGAGCCTCCTGCACGGCGATTTCGGCGGTCTGGATGATCTCGACTCGGCCAGCCCGGCCGTGATCAGCGGCCTGGGCCAGGTTTTCAAGGACTGGATCGCGCGCTACGACGTCGACGCGTTTCGCCTCGACGCCGCCAAGCACGTGGATGATGCCTTCTGGCAGCAGTGGTGGCCCGAGGTTCGGTCCTACGCGCAGGGCCTGGGCAAGTCCGACTTCTATGCCTACGCCGAGGCCCTGGACGGCGATCCGGAGGTCGTCAGCCGCTTCACCAGGCAGCTCGGCATCCCCGCCACGCAAGACTTCGGCTTCATGGACGCAGCACGGCGCGTCTTCAGCCAGGGCGCTGCGACGGACGCGTTGCGCTGGTTGTTCGAAAACGACGACTACTACACCGACGCCGACAGCAACGCTTACTACTTGACGACGATGCTGAGCTCTCACGATTCCGGCCGCATCGGGGCCTTCCTCGTGCAAGACAATCCGGACGCCAGCGACGGCGAGCTCCTGGGGCGCACGCGTCTGGCACACGCATTCCTGCTCGCGGCCCGCGGCGTTCCAGCTGTGTACTACGGCGACGAGCAGGGCTTCACCGGCATCAACGCGCGCGGCTACACCAATTTCGAGACGGCGCGACAGGACATGTTTCCGAGCCAGACACCAGAATATGGCGTCAGCTCGAGCAGCACCGACCATACTTACAACAAGCAGATCGGCAGTGACTCGACACCGGCGGCCGACAATTTCCAGCCCAAACACCCGCTCTTCGGCGCCATCGCCGAGCTCGCGCGCCTGCGCCGCTCGCTGCCGGAGCTCCGTCGGGGCTCGCAGCTGCACCGCTACAGCAGCGCCGAGCAAGGCGGCGGTCTCTATGCGTTCTCGCGCATTCTGAGGCCCAACAACCGCGAGCTCCTGTTCGTCGTGAACACTTCGGAGCAAGCCAAGACGGCCACCATCCGTACCCTGCACGAGACGACTCGTTTCGTGCAGAAGCACCCGGGGTCCTCGTCAGCGAAGATCAAGAGCAACGGCGACGGCGACGTCACGCTGACGATCCCAGCGTTGGATTTTCAGTTGTGGATGGCCGGCGAGCCCTTGCCCGCGCGGAAGGCTCCGCCCAGCGTGGCGATCGTGGGGCCGGCTCGCGACTTCGGCTTCGGCAGATTCTGGATCGAAGCAGCGCTCGGCGAATCCACGTTCGCAGAGGTGAAGTTCTACG
>DATLIL010000734.1:0-4885 GCA_035539475.1 Polyangiaceae bacterium | reverse complement strand
CACAGGGCATCGGCGAGCATTTCGAGGTGAAGGGAACTGGCAGCAACCTGCTGTTCGCTCCGGTGCGTTTCACGCAGGACGGCCCGGATCCGGACGGCTCGGGCTCACGTGAGCCGAAGGAGTACCTGATCAACCGCTACGACCCCGGGGCCACTTTCACGATCTCTGCCGCTTACACGTATTGAGACGAGCCCTGTGGACGAACTGTGACCCGTTCGTCTTGCCGGTCGCACTGAATCCACGGTCTTAACTCAAATGTCACGTTCCAGACGTGGAGCCTTCACCACCCGCGGCCACAGTGCTCGCCGAACTCTGAAGGAGAAAAACTTCATGCGAAGCATTACCAAGATCTTGGCACTGAGCTCCCTTGCTGTGCTGCCCCTGGTTGGTGGCTGCGGGGACGACGAAGATGCGGGCAGCCCGCCCAGCGGCTCCGGCGCAACCAGCAACCAGGGCGGCGACGGCGGTACCTCGGGCAAGGGCGGCAGCGCTGGCAAGGGCGGCTCCGGCAACACCGGTAACACCGGCGGCGACGGCACCGGCAACACCGGCGGCGACGGCACCGGCAACACCGGCAACATGGGCGGCGATACCTCCACGGCTGGAGCCGGTGGCAACGGGCCGGTAGTTCCGACGTGCGACCTCGACAACCTCGAGGACGGCGGCGCGCTTCCGGCGAGCGGCGAGGTCGAAGGCGGCTACTTCTACGAGATCGACGGCCGCACGGACGTCCTCTCGGGCGAGGTGCTCACCATCGGCCCCTGCACCAAGATCCTCGGCAGCGGCACCGACGACGTGATCGTCGTGCAGCCGGGCGGACAGCTGGTCGCCGAAGGTACGGCTGACGCTCCGATCGTCTTCACCAGCGCGGAAGCCAACCCGGCTCCGGGTGACTGGGGTGGCATCGTCCTCGCCGGCAACGCCGTGTGCAACGACGCGACGGCCGACACCAAGTGCACCGTCGAAGGTTTCGCCTCGGATCCGCCGGTCTACGGCAACACCGCGGACGACGCCGTGAACGACGAGTCGAGCGGCAGCTTGAAGTACGTGCGTATCGAGTATCCCGGCGTGGATCTCGGTGGTGGCAAGGAGATCAACGGCCTGTCGCTGGCCGGTATCGGCAGCGGCACGACGCTCTCGCACATCATGATTTCCCACGCGCTCGACGACTGCTTCGAGTTCTTCGGCGGCACCGTCAACGCCGATCACCTGATCTGCTACGACCCCGGCGACGACATGTTCGATACCGACCAGGGCTTCAGCGGTCACGTGCAGTTCGCCTTCGGTCGCCAGCTGTTCCCGGGGGACAGCGATGCCTCGGGCGCTCACGGCTTCGAGATGGACAACGACTCGACGACCTTCGACAAGGCGCCCATCTCCTCGCCGAAGTTCTCGAACGTCACGCTCTGCGGCACGAACCAGGCCGAGGCCGGCACCCCGAACCTGGGAGGCAACTTCCGCCGCGGCACCGCCGGCGCGCTGATGAACGTGCTGATCACCGGCTTCGAGACGGCAGCCTACAGCGTGCGCGACAACGATCCGACCGTCGTCACCACCATCACGCTGACCGACTCGACGGCGTGGGACAACAACGCCGATTCCGACGGCGACAACGCGCTCGACGACACCTGGTTCGCGGACGAGGCCACGAACTCCACGACCGAGCCCGAAAACTTCGGTGATTGCTACGCTGATCCGCCGGCGCCGTTCCCGGCCGCCGCCATCGCTGGTGGCACGCCGACCGGCTTCGCGGACGACGGCGCGGAGTTCCAGGGTGCGTTCGAGGACGCGGACGACAACTGGATGACCACGCCCTGGGTCAGCTGGGACTGATCGCCAGAGCTCGAGCTCAACAAGGTCACTGATACCGGCGCGGGCGGAGGCTTAACGGCCTTCGCCCGCAACTACTTCGTGACCTGCGCTGAGCGTGCAGCGCACCAATCGCGCCAGATCTCTCGGTAGAGCGCCTCGATGTTGCGGGCGAAGCGGGGGCCGTCCATCAGCGTACCTGGCCGTAACCTTGGGACCGCCGCAGGTTTCGCCAACTTCGAGAAAGTTCGAAGAACTTCTTGCGGGACTGTTTCGAGAATATTAGAAGAATCTCGGATGACAAAACTCGACCACCATGCAGAGCAGCTTGCCGCGCTGGGCCACCCGGTCCGACTCAGCATCCTGCGCTTCGTGGTGCAGGGGGACAAGGGTGGGACCGCCGCCGGCGACATCCAGGGCCACGTCGACGTCCCCGCCTCGACGCTCAGCCACCACCTCAAGCGGCTCGTGGACGCAGGCTTGCTCTCGACACGCAACGAGGGAACGTACCACTACTACGCCGCCGTCTACGAGAACCTGCGCGCACTCACCGATTACCTCTGGGAAGACTGCTGCAAGCGCGGCAAGGGGAGCTGCTGCTGAGTTCTCTTTTTTGGACCGCTGGTTCGAGATTTCCGGAAATGGAGCCGTTCATGAACATTCTCAAGCCCCACATCTCTCTCAACGTCTCGAACATCGACGCTTCGGTCGCGTTCTACGAGAAGGCGTTCGGCGTCCAGGCAACGAAGCGCCGCCCGGGCTACGCCAAGTTCGATCTCAGTGAGCCGAACCTCAACCTGACCATGCAGGAAGCACCTCGAACCGGCCTCAACGCCGCCCACTTCGGCATCCAGGTGGCCAGCACCGAGGACGTGGCGGCGGCGACCGCGCGCTTCAGCCAGGCGGGCCTCGCCACCCGGACAGAAGAGAACACGGCATGTTGTTACGCGGTTCAGGACAAGGTCTGGGTGGAAGACCCGGATGGCAACGCCTGGGAGGTCTTCGTGGTCAAGGGCGACTCGCCTTTGATGCACGAGCAAGCGCCAACCGCTCAGCAGGAAGCGACGAGCGCGGCCTGCTGCGTCCCAAAGCTGACCAGCATCAGGAAGGCCGGCGGTGGCTGCTGCCCCTGATCTCGCGCGCAAGGCTGCTGCTGAAGCGCTCGGCACCGCGTTGCTACTAGCCGTCGTGATCGGCTCCGGGATCATGGCGGAGCGGCTGGCAGGCGGGAACGTCGCCATTGCGCTGCTCGCCAACACCATCGCCACGGGCGCCGGCTTGGTCGCGCTGATCTTGACGTTCGGCTCGGTATCGGGCGCTCATTTCAATCCGGCGGTCACGATCGCCGACGCGTCACAAGGCGGGCTGCCGTGGCGCGAGGTGCCCGTGTACATCGTTGCCCAGGTCGTCGGTGCCTTCGTCGGCGCGGCCGTGGCGCACTTCATGTTCGAGTTGCCGCCGTTCTTTGCGTCGACCCACGAACGTGCTGGTATCTCACAGCTCGTCAGCGAGTTCGTGGCGACATTCGGGCTGCTCGCCACGATCTGGGGTTGCGTGCGCCGGAGCCCGAGCTTCGTGCCGTTCGCCGTGGGCGCCTACATCACGGCCGCGTACTGGTTCACCTCATCGACCTCGTTTGCCAATCCGGCAGTCACTCTCGCCCGAGCGGCGAGCAATACTTTCGCCGGCATCCGACCTGTCGACGCTCCGGGTTTCATCATTGCTCAGCTGCTCGGTGCTGGTGCAGCGACTTATCTCTTCCGCTGGCTCGTGCCCTCGTTGCCGGCCATTGCCGAGCAGGTCGTCGACTATCCGGCGCAAGCTCGGGCGCCCGAATCCGTGCAGAAGGAGGCGTAGAAAGAAACATGACGACCGCCAATGTGCTCTTCGCGTGCATTCACAACGCCGGGCGCTCCCAGATGGCAGCAGCCTGGTTCAATCACCTCGCAGACCCGGCCAAGGCCCAGGCTGTTTCCGCGGGCACCAAGCCTGGTACCCGAGTCCATCCCGAGGTGGTCGAGGCGATGAAGGAGGTCGGGATTGACCTCTCCAACGGCAAGCCCCGGTTCCTCTCCGACGAGCTCGCCGCGTCGTCCGCGCTGCTGGTGACGATGGGCTGCGGCGAGGCTTGTCCTCACGTCCCGGGTCTGCGGCGCATGGATTGGCCGCTCGAGGATCCGAAAGGCAAGCCGATCGAGCGCGTGCGCGAGATTCGCGACGACGTGAAAGCGCGCGTGCTCGAGCTGCTCGAGGATGAGTCCTGGGCTTGACCTTCGAGCTGCGCAGCGCCCTGCGATCCGACCTCGAACCTGTCAAAGAGCTGCTGCGCGAGGCGGGCCTTCCCACTGACGGCGTCGAAGACCAGTTTCCAGCGCAGTACAAAGTCGCTACCGCGGCAGGCTCGGTCGTCGGCGTGGCGGGGCTCGAATTGCACGGCAACGTCGGGTTGCTGCGTTCGCTCGTTGTGCTTTCAGAGGTCCGCGGGGCTGGTGTGGGCACCAGTCTGGTGCGCGATCGTACCGAGTTTGCGCGGGCGCTGGGGTTGAGCCAGGTCTTCCTGCTGACGACCACAGCGGCCGGCTACTTCGAAAGACTCGGCTTCCGGCGCGGCGAGCGAGGCACCGCGCCGGAAGAATTGGCGAAATCGAAGGAGTTTGCGTCCGTCTGCCCGAGCTCGGCGATCTGCCTCGTCCGGGAGCCCTGACGAGAGCGCCTTCCGCGCTCAGAAGCTCGAGCCCGGCTGCTGCAGGAACTCGAGCTCGGCGGTTGTTGATGGGCGCCCCAGAATCACGTTGCGATGGGGGAACCGTCCGAAGGTTTCGACGACGTCGCGATGCTTCCGCGCGTAGTCCAGCGCGAACGCGAAGAAGTTCGTGTTCTCTGGACTCCGCTCGGCAGCGAGAGCGGCCAGGCCCTCGAAGCGCGCGACCATCGCCTGCTGCAGGGTCAGATCCTCGACGTGCATGAGGGGCACGTAGAGGAACATGCGCTGGACCAGCGACAGGGGCTGCGTCTCGTACTCACGGATGGCAATCGTCGTCACGCTGAGCGCGAGATGGTCGTAGGCGTACATGCG
>DATLIL010000733.1:0-4936 GCA_035539475.1 Polyangiaceae bacterium | reverse complement strand
GAGGGTAGGCTCATGTTTGAGCTTTCAAAATCTCTTGAAACTTTAGGCTCGGGGTCCAGGTGGGTCAAGCCGTCCAGACCCGGAAAACACCGGATCAGCCTCTTGAAACTGACTTGCGGACTGACCCGGCGACCAGGGTCGGGTAGCCTGGACATCCATGGCCAGTCTCGATCTTGAACAGGCCAGCCCGCGGGTTCGTGTGGCGATCGTGGGATCTGGACCGGCGGGCTTCTACCTCGCGGATTTCCTGTTACGGCATAAAGAGCCCGCCATTGCCGTGGACATGTACGAGCGCCTACCGGTGCCGTTCGGCCTGGTGCGCTTCGGCGTTGCTCCCGATCACCAGAGTATCAAGCGCGCGTCGGCTGCGTTTCAGCGCACGGCGGCGCAACCTGCATTCAAGTTCGTGGGCAACGTAGAGATCGGCTCTCAGCTCTCCGTGCAGGAGCTCTTGGCTCACTACCACGCGGTTGCGTTTGCTTACGGCTCCGCCACTGATCGCCGGCTCGGCGTCGGCGGCGAAGACCTGCGCGGCAGCTTTGCGGCGACGTCCTTCGTCGGTTGGTACAACGGCCATCCCGATTTCGCCGAGCGCAAGTTCGACCTCGACAGCGAACGCGCCGTGATCGTCGGCATGGGTAACGTGGCGCTCGACGTGGCGCGCATTCTCGTGCGAACGCCGGCCGAGCTCGCCACCACCGACATCGCCGACTACGCGCTGGCCGCGCTCCGCGAGAGCAAGGTGAGGGAAGTGATCCTGCTCGGCCGTCGCGGCCCGGCGCAGGCGGCCTTCGACCTCGGCGAGCTCACCGATATCGGCGAGCTTCCGGGCATTGGCCTCAGCGTCGACGGACCCCTGCCGCTCACCGATCGCAAGGGCCTGGACGCCACGACCAATCGCACGCTGGACTATCTGGAAAAGCTGCCGCAGAGCCCGGTCATGGACGCCGAGCGCCGCGTCCGTCTCCGTTTCTTGGCCTCGCCGGCCGAGGTGCTCGGCGACGGCGACCGTGTGCGCGGGCTGCGTATCGAAGAGAACGAGCTCTACGACCGGGACGGCGCCCAGGCGGCGCGCGGGACCGGCCGCTTCGAAGACATCGACTGCGGCATCGTGGTGCGTTCGATCGGGTACCAGGGCCTGGCCTTGCCGGGCGTCCCCTTCGATAACAAGCGCTGCGTGATCCCGAACGATGCCGGCCGCGTGCTGCTGGGCGAGGGTGCGGCCGACGGTCAGTACGTCGTGGGCTGGATCAAGCGTGGCCCGACCGGCCTGATCGGCACCAACAAGAGCGACGCCAAGGAGACCTTCGACACCATGGTGGCCGATCTGCCGACCTGGTCGGCTCGCAGTGTGGAGGAGCCTGCCTTGATCGCCGAGCGGCTCGCGGCCAAGGGCGTGCGCACGCTCGCGTTTCCGGACTGGCAGCGCCTGGACGCCTACGAGCTCGAGCGTGGCAAGCTCGCCGGCAAGGTGCGCGAGAAGCTCTGCAGCGTCGCCGCGATGCTCAAGGTGCTCGAGAGCTAGCCAGGAGAGCCTCGACCTCGCGACGCCTGGGCATTGCCGCCTGGGCGCCGGGGCGGGTCACACTGATGGCGCTGGCCGCGACGGCGAAACGTAGCGCGCCCTCCAGATCATTGCGCCGGCGCGCGAGCGCCGCTGCCAGGGCGCCGCTGAAGCAATCGCCGGCGCCGACCGTGTCGACGGCCTTGACCCGAGGCGGCACGACGGCAGAGGCCTTGTAGAGCCCGTCCGTGAACAGGTCGACGCCCCGGGCTCCGCGCGTGATCACGAAGGTGAGGTGTGGACCGAGCCGGCCGAGAGCGCGCCTGGCCGCCGCCGTCGCGCGCCGGCCGATCAGCGCGGAGAGCTCGTGCTCGTTCGGGGTCAAGATGTCGACGCACGAGAGCAGCTCGTCCGGCAGCCCGTCGGGCGGAAGGGGAGCAGGGTTGACGATCACGAGTGCCCCGCGCCCCGCCGCGATACGCGCTGCCTCGCTCACGACGTCGAGCGGGACCTCGAGCGAGCAGAGCAAGACGTCGTCAGCGCGGAGAGCGGCAAGGCCCCGGCGCACGTCGCGCAGCGTGAGGCTGGCGTTGGCCCCTGGGGCGACCACGATAGCGTTGTCGGATGGAGCGCGCGCGATCAGCGCCACGCCGCTGGTCTGGCCGCGCCGGCGCGACGAGCCGGAGCAGTCGATGCCCTCGTGCTCGAGGTCGCGCTGCCGCTCACGGCCGTTGGCGTCGGCGCCGAAAGCCCCGATGAAGCGGGTGTCGGCGCCGGCGCGCGCCGCGGCCACGGCCTGGTTGGCGCCCTTGCCGCCGGCGAAGGTGAAAAGCCTGCCACCGAGCACCGTTTCCCCGCTGGCCGGGATGCGCGGCACCTCCACGACCAGGTCCGTGTTGCTGCTTCCCACCACGAAAACGCGGGCTTTCTTCGAGGCACGGCCGGTCATGGGCGAGACTCATAACGCGCTTCCTTGCCCTGGGAAACGCGAAGCGTAAGCTACCGCGCGTGACGCACCGAACGAAGCCGCTCTTCGCGCTCGGTCTCTGGCTGGCGCTCTTGCTCCAGCCAGCGCTGGCGCTCGCGGACGGGACTCACCCGCCGGCGAAGGACGAGTACGCCGAGGAGCTCCAGCGCTACGTGCCCGGTGCCAATCGCATCGAGGGGATGATCCGCGCTCCCTGCTGTATGTCGTCGTCGAAGCAGACGCTCGACATCCACGGCTCCGAGGTCGCCAACGCGCTCCGGCGCGAGATCCGCCGGCGCCTGCTGGCAGGAGAGAGTGAGGACGCGATCGTGGCGTCCATCGTCGACCGCTACGGCCCTGAGGTCCTGGCGGTGAAGCAGGACAGCCCGCTCAAGGGCGTCGCCATCCTGCTCTCGCTCACCATGGGCCTGGCTGGGATCGGCGCCGTAATCATGCTGCGGCGCTGGCGTGCTCGCGGGACGATCTCTTCGCGCAAGGAGCTCGGCGAGCGCACAAAAGCTACCAGCGCGGAGTACGACGCACGGCTCGACGCCGAGCTCCGTGCGCTCGACGACTAGCGAATTCTCGCGCACACACCTCCGCCCCGGCGCACACCTCAATTCGCCCACGGCCTTGCGCGTTCGCCTCGCGATGCCAACGGTAACGCGCCGCTCATGGCAGCTAAGTCCATCAGGACTGAATGCAGGGTCGGGGAAGTGCTCTCTGGTCGCTGGCGCCTCGACCGCATCCTCGGCACCGGAGGCATGGCCCAGGTGTTTGCTGCGACCCATCGCAACACCAACCGGGTCGCGATCAAGGTGCTCAAGACCGAGCTCGCGAACGACCAGGATCTGTGCGCGCGCTTCCTCAGAGAAGGCTACGCCGCCAATCGCGTCGATCACCGCGCAACCGTGCGCGTCCTCGATGACGATTTCACCAACGCGGGCACGCCCTACCTGGTGATGGAGCTCCTGCACGGCGAGACGCTGGCCGCGCGTATGGCTCGGGTGGGACCCCTGAATAGCGAAGAGGTCCTGCTCGTCGCCGAAGAGGTGCTGGACATGCTCGTGGCGGCGCACCGCCGCGGAGTGGTGCACCGCGATCTCAAGCCGGACAACATGTTCGTGACCCGCGAGGGACACCTCAAGGTGCTCGATTTCGGGCTGGCCCGTGTGCGCGAGGGACCACGCTCGCGCGTCAACAGCATCCGTTTCGGCTCGGTGCTGGGCACGCCGGCCTTCATGGCGCCGGAGCAAGCTCGCGGCGACTGGAAGGCCGTGGACGAGCGCACCGATCTGTTCGCCCTCGGTGCGACGCTCTTCACGCTGTCGACCGGGAGATTCGTACACGACGGCCTGACCAAGCAGCAGCAGCTCGCGGCCGCCGTCACGGCTCCGGTGCCGCCGGTGCGGGAGCGCGCCCCCGCCGTGCCACGCGCATTGGCAGAGATCATCGATCGCGCGCTCTCGTTCGCGCCCGGCGAGCGCTGGGCGAACGCCGACGCCATGCTGCGCGCCGTTCGCGCTGCGCAGGGCTTGCCGCCGCCCAGCGTCCGTTCCGTCCCATCGGCGCCGGTGCTGGCACCCAGCGACGGCAGCGCCGTCGAGACCATGGTGAGCGCAACCCTGGTCATGCGGCGCGCGCGACCGGCCAGGCGCTGGCGCGTCGCCGCCGCCGTTGCCGCGACCCTGGTCGTGGCGCTGGCGCTCCTGGCCGTCGTGTTCGGGGCCCTACGGCAGTAGCGCGATCGGCTCGCCGACTCCCGTCTTCTCGTCGATGGGGACGCGCTGGTGCACGTTCTTGGCCCCATCGAGCACGAGCTCTCTGCCAAAGCGGAAGCTCTGCTCCTGCACCAGCAAGCGGTAGGCCTTGTTCAAGGCTAGCGCGCGCTCGGGGCTCGGCGCCAGCAGCGCCGAGGCGTCGTGAGCCAGCTCTTCTTGGCGCTCGGCTTGAGCTTGCCGTTCGCGTCGAAGAAGCGCTGGCTGACCTCGGCGTTCTGACGGGACTCGTCGCCCGCACCGTTGAGCTCCAGATAACGAGAGTATTCACCGCGGTCGCCGACGTCCTTGAGGTCGCGCTGCGACCAGTGGAACCAGCCGCCCTGGAAGGCCTTGGCGTCGAGCTTGCGCGCGAACGAGAAGATGCCGTCCTCGGTGCGGCCCACGCCGCCGTGACAGCCCACGCAGTACGCCGTTTCTTCGAAGGTCTGCGGCCTGAGCTCCCCGCGCGCGTCCTCGATGAAGCCCTGATAACGCCAGCCCTGCTCGTTCAGCACTCCCGTCTCGAACTGCCCGCCGAACGATTTGAGCTCGTTCGGATCGTTGGCTTCCTCGGCGGCTTCGTCCCTGGCGCGCTCTTCGAGCTTCTCGTACGACCACCACTCGTACTTCTTGGCGTAGCGCACCTCCTTCATGCGCGCCGCCAGCGCCACGCCGCCACGAGGTCGTGGATCGAGGTAACGGACG
>DATLIL010000732.1:0-5482 GCA_035539475.1 Polyangiaceae bacterium | reverse complement strand
GCGCGTTATTTCATGATCCCTGCCGCGGGGCACGGGTCTTTCGGACCCGAGCCGGAAGTGCTCATGGATGAGGTCCTGAGCTGGCTGGTGCTCGACGCCAAGAGCACGGTCGACGAGAACTGCGACGCCGAAAAGCGCTGCACGCCGGAAGGCCTCGACGCCTCGGAGTCCGGCAAGACCTACGGCATCGTGACCACGGTCGGTCTCGCCGTGGGCGCCGTCGGCCTCGGCGTGGGCAGCTACCTCGTCCTCTCCGCCACGCCCGCCAGCGACGAGCGTGGACCAAGCGCCCGCGCCCTCATCGGCGGCAGGTTCTAATCAGGGCGCGACACGCACCAGCCAGCTCAGGACCTCATCCATGAGCACTTCCGGCTCGGGTCCGAAAGAACCATGACCCGCGGCAGGGATCATGAAGTAGCGCGCGAGCTTGCCGGCTTCCTGCAAGTCAGCGGTGCCCTCGCGCATCGAGCCGGTCGTCTCGAGCTCACCGCCGAGCACGGCGATGGCGCGTGTGCCGGGGAACCAGCCGGGCACGGGCGCTTCGGGTGGGCCGCCGAGGACCAGGCGCTGGTAGAAGGTCGGGAAGCGCTGCGCCAGGCGGTAGGCGCGAGCAGCGCCCTGCGAGTAGCCGATCAGAACGAGATCGCTCGGGTCGAGCGCCCCGCCGCGAGCTTCACGCACCACCTGGATGGCGCGCTGGATGCGCTCGTGCTGCTCCGTGGTGTTCGCGCTGGTCTTGCCCCAGCGCGTGCGACCGTTGGGGCAGTGGACCTCGGCGGTCAGTGAGATCAAGGTGCCGTGATGTGCGGCGGCCTGCTTCCAGACGTCGGGTGCTTCTGCCCGCCCGCACCAGCCGTGCATGTAGATGAGGGTGCGCTTGAGCTCCGCCGGAGCGTGGACCACGTACAGCGGGCGATCGCCAGGCACCGGGATAGTGACCGGCACTCCAGGTACGAACGCGGGCGACTCACCGGCCTCGAGCGCCGGCGTCGGCTTCGTGCGCAGCGCGGGTTGTACTCCGGGATCCGCTCCTGCCATCTGCGTGGATAGCAAGAACAGCATCAGCACCCGGAGAACGCGCATCACTCGAGCTTGAGCGTCAGAACTTGATACGGACGGTAGGCGAGCTCAAGCATACCCTGCTGGACGGGGACGGGCGAGACCTCCCGCTCCAAAAGGTCGCACAAGCTCGCACGTGAAAACGGCAGGGAGGTGCGGATTCGTGCCCGTCCACGCGCGCCGTGCGCCTCGTACAGGCGCAGGACCAGTGCGTAACCTTCATCGCTCTTCTTCACCGTGTCGATCACCAGGTTGGGATCGTCGCTGGCGAAAAAGGAGCGCGGCGCCGCCTTGCCGCGCGTCCAGACCACGGGCACGCCGAAGCGCCGCGCCTCGGCCACCACCGCGGCGTCCTGCCAGCTGCCCTGGTGCGGGTAGAGCGCGTAGGCGAAACGGTGCTGCCCGATGTCGGCCTTCGGATCGGGGGAGGTGGGTGCGCGCAGCAGGCTCAGACGCATGGTGCCGTGCAGCGTGCTGTAGCCGTACTTGCAGTCGGACAGCATGGCGAGGCCAAAGCCGTGCTCGGACAGATCGGCGAAGCGATGGCCGGGCACCTCGTACTTCGCGAAATCGTGCCGCGTGTTGTAGTGCGTCGGCCGCTCGACGACGCCGAACTGCATCTCGTAGGTGGCGTTCATGGCGCGCACGTCGGCGGGGAAGGCGACCTTGAGCAGCTTGTGCGTCTCTTGCCAGTCGATCTCGGTGTGAAACTCGAGCCGGCGCGCTCCTGCGTCGAGCCGGACCACCTGGCGCAGGGTGCTCTTCTGGCCGATGCGGCGCTCGAACTGCAGGGCCGCGCGCAGGCCGCCCGAGGCCAGCACGCGCACGTCGTGTGCCGGCGGGCACTGGCGGCGCGTCTCGAGGTGGAAGGGATCGATGTCCCAGGCATCGCATTCGTTGGGCTGGTCGTCGTAGAGCTCGAACACGTTGCCGGGGGCCGTGAGTGTCTCGCGTCCCGATGCCCGGTGGAGCAGCGAGACCACGCTGCCGTCGGGCAGGAGCTCGGCGCGCAGGGCGGCGTTTTCCAGCAAGAATCCACCGCGCTCCAGCGTGGTCAGGCTGACCTGCTCGGGCGCTTCGGCGAGGCGCCCGATCGCATACGGCTCGCACTCGACCCAGAGCAACCCGGCGCGCGGGTGCTCCACGAGCTCGCGTCGGGAGAACGGCAGCGTGTTCAGCGGCAGCGGCGAGTCGCCGGGTTCGACCAGGGATTGCGCGACACGCTCGCGCAGCCCGCCGAGGTCCTTTTCCAGCGTCGCGTAGTCGCGCTCGGCTTCTTCGTAAACGATACCGATCGAGCTGCCTGGCAGGATGTCGTGGAACTGGTTGGTGAGCACGCACTTCCACGCGCGCTCGAGCTCGTCGGCCGGGTAACCCGCGCGGCCGAGGCGCCCGGCGACCGCGCTCAGGAACTCCACGTCGTGCAGGAGATCTTCTGACCGGCGGTTACCGAGCTTGGTCTTGGCCTGCGTCGTGTAGGTGCCGCGGTGAAACTCGAAGTACAGCTCACCCACGAGCAGCGGCAGCTCGTGCTCTTCGGCTTCCAGGAGACCGAAGAACTCGTCGCTGCTGCGCTGTTCGGTGCGCGGCAAACCTTGCAAGTCCTTGGCGCGGCGCAGCACCTCGAGCATGTGCGGCGTGGGCCCGCCGCCGCCGTCGCCGTAGCCGTACAGCATGAAGCCATGCTGTGACGAGGGATGATCCTTGAACCAGGCGCGGGCGTCGCAGAGCTCGCGCACGCTGGCCACCGAGTTGTACGTGTCGGCGGGCGGGAAGTGCGCAGTCACTTCGCTGCCGTCGATGCCCTGCCAGCGCAGGCTCTGGTGCTCCGGCTTGTTGAACTTGTTCCACGACAGCTTCTGCGTGAGGAAGCGCGTCATGCCGGCCAGGCGCATCAGCTGCGGCAGCTGGCCGTTGTAGCCGAACACGTCAGGCTGCCAGAACTCGTTGCAGATGCGACCGAAGTGCTTGCGGAAGAAGCGCTGACCGAAGATCAGCTGCCGCGCCAGCGACTCGCCCGAGGGCAGGTTGCAGTCGGGCTCGACCCAGCTGCCACCAACCGGGATCCACTGTCCGCCGTCCACCTTCTGCTTGATGCGAGCGAACAGCTCGGGCTCGCGCTCGCGCATCCACTCGTACTGCTGCGCTTGTGAGCACGCGAAACGAAACTCCGGGTAGCGCTCCATGTAAGCCAGCACGGAGCTGAAGCTCCGCACGCACTTGCGGTAGGTCTCCGCCAGCGGCCAGAGCCAGGCCGTGTCGATGTGAGCGTGGCCGATGGCCGAGAGCTGGAAGGCGTGCGAGCCGTTCTTGTGGTCGTACAGCCGCTTCAGGATCGAGCGCGCCTCCGCGAAGGTCGAACGGTCGTCGAGGTCGAGCACGTTGGCGAAGTTCGACAGCTCGCGATGCAGTACGCCGGTCCACGAAGCGTCGAGGCCGCGCTCGCCCTCCGCCTCCAGGTCGGACAGCACCAGGTAGTCGTAATAGAGCGACCACACCTCCGCGTCGAACAGCGCGAGCTCGGCGCGGTCGAGCAGGTAGGGGTTCTCGCTCTGAAAGCGGCGCTCGCGCACACCGAAGGGGCCGTTGCACGCGACCTCGATCTGAAACTCGAGCGTCTCCCCGGCGCGCGCCTGCTCCGAGAGCACCGCGTCCGAGCGCGTGCCGTACCAGTGGTAGCCCCCGCTCACGGGCTCGAAATTCAGGCCCTGGGCGGGCTTGCCGTCTCGCCAGAGCGTGCCCTCGCTGTGGGTGACCCAGAGCAGATCGACGCGCTGTCCCGCCCACGCGTCAGGCACCTTCGTCTTGGCCTTGAACCAGAACGTCGCCCACTCCGGGCCGAGTGCCTGGCCCAGGCGCGCCGGGCGGTACTCGAGTCGTTGCGCCGCCTGCCAGCCGATGCGGTCGGTGGGGCCGGCCACCATGAGCTCGTCGAGCGGCGCTTTGGCCGCGTAAATCGCCTGGCGCAGGCGGTCACCGAGGAGCTTGAGGCGGGTGCGGGTGTAGTCGGTGTAGCGCGTCATCTCGTGCTGCGGACTATCTAGCGTCCATGGTACGCGCTGCCATGCCAACGGCTGTGGCAAATTAGCCCGCCGTGCGCGATCCCCTGATCTCCGTCCTGCTGCCGGTGCGCGACGCTGCGACCACGCTGACCTCGGCGCTGCGCAGCGTCCAGCGCCAGACCGAGCCGCGCTTCGAGTGCATCGCCGTGGACGACGGCTCCAGCGACGCCAGCCTCGAGCTCCTGCGGGCTCACGCGCGCACCGATCCGCGCTTTCGCGTCGTGCCTACCTCGCCTCAGGGCATCGTCGGTGCGCTCGAAGAGGGGCTCGCTCTCTGTCGGGGGCGCTACGTCGCCCGCATGGACGCCGACGACCTCATGCACCGTACGCGGCTAGCCCGTCAGCTCGCCGCCATCGAGCAGGGCGGTGCCCTCGCCGGCGTCGGCTGCCACGTGCGCCTATTTCCGCGACCGCGGCTGACCGACGGCAGGCTCGCTTACGAACGCTGGTTGTGCTCGCTACGGACCGACGAAGACATCAGGCGCGATGCCTTCGTCGAGTGCCCGCTGGCGCATCCCACCTTTTTTCTGCGCCGCGAGGTGCTGACCGCGCACGGCTACGCGGATCGAGGCTGGCCCGAAGATTACGACCTCGTGCTGCGCTTGCTCGGCGGCGGGGAGCGGCTCGGCGTCGTGCCAGAACCGCTCCTGCTCTGGCGGGATGGCCCTGCGCGACTTTCGCGCACCGGCGCTGCGTACCGGCTCGAGCGCTTCACAGCCTGCAAGGCTTACTACCTAGCTCACAATTTCTTGGCTCACGAGAGCAGCTACGTGCTGTGGGGCTACGGCGACACCGGGCGAGCGTTATCGCGTGCGCTGCGCGAGCTCGGCAAAGAACCTTCGCACATCATCGAGCTCCATCCGGGTCGCGTGGGTCAGCGCATCTGGGGCGCGCCGGTGGTGCCGCCCGCAAAGCTCGACGGCCTTCGCACAGCTCGCATCGTCGTGTCCGTTGCCGGAGCCGAGGCACGCCGATTGATTCGCGCAGAGCTTGCACGGTTGAGCTTCAGCGAGGGCCGCGACTACGTCTGCGCAGCATAGTTCCGCTTCGTCTCGAACAAGCGGCGATCGTTGAGTATGACGAGCCGCGCGTGTTATGTAATGCGACTCTCATCGTTGTTCGTCCTGGGGTGGGCTTCGCTTGTTGTGTCGTAACTCGCAATCTCGCTCGTGCCCCGAGGTGTACCCATGACGCGTGTGCAAATTGGACTGTTGTGCTCGGTGCTGACGTTCGCTGTGGCCCTTGCCGGCTGCACGTCACGGCCCTGGCAGTCGTATCGCTCGCCCTCAGCCGCCCAGACGCCGCAACCGGCGGCGCAACCCGCGCCGGCTCCGGAGCCCGCGGCAGCCCCGGAGCCCGCG
>DATLIL010000731.1:0-18221 GCA_035539475.1 Polyangiaceae bacterium | reverse complement strand
ATGAGTGGAAGTCTCGCTACATCTTCGGCGACCACGGCTCGGGCCGGGTCTGGACGCTCGACGTCAACGAATCACGAACCGGCGTGAAGCAGGACTCGCTCCGGGCCTTCGCCTACGACGGAGACGAACCGAGCCGCCGCTTCGGCGGCGTGGCGTCCTTTCGCATGGGCCCGGACCACGCCCTCTACATCGTCGAGGACCTGACTGGCACCGTGCAGCGCGTGAGGCCGAAGACGGCGACAGACGAGGTTTGCCCGCTACCGACGACGCTGGCCAGCGGCGGTACCAGCGGTGCCTCGGAGAACATCGCTCCCGCGTCGGCTGAAGACGCCGGCTGTGGCTGTCGGGCGGGTGGCGCCCCCAGAACACCGCTGGGCATCGCACTGGTCACCGCCCTGGGTCTGGGCTTGGCCACCCGACGCCGTCACCGTCGGGAAGCGTGACCTAGTTCGGCTGCGACAGCTCGACGTCCTGCTCTTCGGGGATGGTGCCGAACTTGTACATCACGAGCGCGCGGCGCTTCTTGACGCCGTTCGAGCTCTTGGCGGCTGTTTGTGCGGCCTTCGCAGCAGCCTTCGAGAACTTCTTGTCGACCATACCCGGCGGCAGGCGGAAGAGCACGAGGTAGGTGTAGAGCACCTTGAGCATGTGCTTGGGCGTGAGCAGCACGTTGTTGAGCCACTGGTTGGCCAGGGGGCAGGCGCAGTTGCCGTCCGCGATGTACTTGCGCACCCCGTTGGCCTGCTCCGAGCGCAGCAGCGCCTGGATGTCGTAGTCGAAGTCGCGCACGCGGCCCATGGCCTGATCGCCGCCCAGCACGCAGCACGGCCAGATCGTGCCGTCGTAGTTCATGTGGATGTTCGAGATGCCGCCGTAGCAGGCGGTGACCTGCTTGCGCTGCTTCAGGATCTCGACGGCGACGTCGTAGTAGACCATGCGCACCGCCTCGGTCGCGACGGTGAGCGGCGCCTTGCCGCGGACGTTGTCGAGGATCTTCTGCTTGAAGCCCTGCACCAGCGCCTCGTACATGTCGGCCGAGGGCGTGATCGGATCGCCCAGGTTGTGGAACTCGGCGCGCTGCTCGGCGATCTCGTGGCGGTACGACTCGATGCCCTGGGCGTGCACCCAGTTCTCGATGTCGTCGAGGTGCTCGAGGTTGTGATTGGAGATCACCGTGCCGAGGTCGACGTGCAGGCGCGGGTTCTCCTTACGGATCGCCAGCAGCACCTTGATCGTCTTCTCCAGGCGCGCGAAGTTGCCCTTGTAGCCGCGCACGGTATCGTGGATCTCGCCGACGCCGTCGATCGAGGGCTTGATCGTGATCGGCGTGGATTTCGGAGCGTACTGCTCCATGTACTCGAGGATCTTGCGCGTGGTCTTGTCGATGAAGTTCGTGCCGATCGCGTTGGTCGGGATGTGGATCAGGCGCGGCTTGAGGTGGATGCACGCCAGCCGCACGATCTCCGCGAGCTCGGGGCGCATGAACGGCTCGCCGCCGGAGATGTTGAAGAAGTAGACCGGGCCGAGCTTCTTGAAGACCTTCTCGACCTCTTCGAGCGAGAGGTTCTTCTTCGCGAGCTCTGGATTCTCCAGGTAGACCTTGCCGATGTTGCAGGTCTTGCACTGACTCTGGCAGGCCGCGGTCACGGAGAAGGTCAGCGTCAGCGGGTTGATGGGCTTGACCCAGCCCCGCCGCGTTGCGGCGTAGTACAGTGACCTCGGAGCGACCGAAAAAACGTAGTCCTTGAGCTTCATGTCAAGCTATCCCGTCCAAAGGGCCTGAAGCCTAGCCGGTTCCCGCCGCCGGCGCCATGAGACGGCCTTTTCGTCGCGCAGAGACCGATCCAGCAGCGAAGGAATCGCACCGGGGGCCCTCGTTCTCGCAGCAGTCGTCGTCACACGGGTGGGTCGCGCGACGGCCGAGCTGGCAGTGCTCGGTCTGCGATCCGACCTTTGCAAGTTCAGAACACGGGCAGCGCGGCGAGCTGTCCAGAGTCGTCGCTCGTGCTGCACACGCACGAGCGGACCTGCGCGTGCGTGTGCGAGAACGAGGAGCTGGTTGACCGAGCGAGCGGGCACCAGCCCGCTAGACGGCATCCGGTCGCTCGACTGCGTCCAGGCGCCACCGGGTTTTGGTCTGCGGCCAGTGGGCCGGTAATTCTCTCGCTGTGCGGCACTCCCGCGCTGCGGCGGCTCCGACGGCGCACTTCCCGAGCATGGACTCCGATGTTGAAAATCGCTGCTGCGAGCGCTTGTCTCGCTGCGAATCGACGGGGAGAGCCGATGAGTGCGCGGCGTGGAAGGTGGCATAGACGTGGTAGTTGGGCTATTGGATTGCCGCCGATCGCCCCGTCCGCGATGGCCACGAGTGCCCGTGACAATGCTTAATTCTACACAAGCGAATCACCGCGACACCTCGACGAGCAAAGCCGGGGTGCAGTCCGAGTTGATGGGCGAGTTCGGTTACCTGATCGAGAAGATCGAGCGGGCCGAGTTTCGCCAGGATCCCTTCCGATTCGTGCTGATCGACGATTTCCTGTCGCGGGAACACTTCGATCAGATCGTGTCGCTCGAGCAGATCCGCCGACCCGTCGCCAAGAGCACGGAAGTTCTGGTCAGCGACCTCTTGAACTCCGGCTACAAGGTGCAGCATTTCCCGGGCTGCACGACGTCCGTGAAGGACTACCTGGCCTGCTACAACTCGAAGAAGTGGCCGACCGACAAGGGCCTGCTCGAGGGATACGGCCTCACCTTCAGGATGCACGAGTACCGGGCGCCGCTCTTGGCGCGGCTGGTCGAGTTCCTCAACACGCCGGAGTTCCAGGTCGCGCTCGAACGCAAGTTCGGAATCGAACGCCCCTGTTACGTGGAGACGGCGATTCAGAAGTACCTGCACGGGTACGAGATCAGCCCGCATCCCGACATCAGGAAGAAGGCAGCAACCTATATGTTGAACATCAACACCTCGGCTGAGTCCGAGAAGGTTGATATTCACACCCATCTGCTGACGTTTCGGCCCGAGCGGCGCTACCTGTACGATTTCTGGCGCCACAACCCCGAGGTCGATCGCTGCTGGGTTCCCTGGGACTGGTGCGAGACCAAGCTCGAGACGCGCACCAACAACAGCATCGTTTTGTTCGCCCCCTCGGACGACACTCTGCACGCCGTGAAGCTGGCCTACGATCACCTGGCCTTTCAGCGGACGCAGGTCTACGGAAACCTCTGGTACACGGTCGAGCCCGACGCTCGCACGGTGTCGTACCGCGACATCGATCTGCGAGCTCAGACCAAGAACCTCAGGTCGGCGGTGCCGCTGCCGATCAAGCGTCTGCTGAAAAAGCTGACGAAGCGCGGCATCCCGGGCCTCTGATCGGCCGCTCTAGGCGAAGACGCGCTTGAGGCGGCCGAGCGCCTTGTTGAGCAGCGCCCGCTCCTGCGGGCTGATCGCGCCCAGGGCGACCATCGCAGCGGCGTAGAGCAAGAGGCCCACTCCGTAAACGAGCGGCAAGACCGTGATCGGGTAGCTTCGCCAGAACGAGAGCGTGCCGCCGATCACGAGCGAAATCGCCGTCGCCTTCAACACACGCGAAAGCTCGAGCACCTCGCCGAACGTGCGCTTGACCAGCACCGAGCACGCGACGACTCCGACCGAAACGGTCGTCAGGTTCGCCACGGCGGTGCCGAGCATCTGGTACCTCGGGATCAGCAGCGTGCCGAGCGCGACCTGCGTCACCACACAGCCCATGATGATCAACATGGAAACCCTGGGCTTGCCCGCAGCCGTCAGCGCTGCGGTCAGCACCGAGAGCAACGCCAAACCCGACATCGAAAAGATGAGCAGTGCCAGCGGCGCCCAGGCCACGGCGTACTTGGCGGGGTAGACGAAGTCGAGCAGCTTGTCGCCGGAGCCCGCGACCAGCGCCGCGAAGGGCAGGCTGAGCAGGATGACGTAGGTCGTATGCTTGCTGACGAGCCGTCGCGCTGCGTCGTGATCGCCGGCCTTGAGCTTCTGCGAAACGGAAGGCAAGACAGTCGTGGCGAACGTCGCGAGCAAGAAGTAGGGGCTCTTCCCGAGGTTCACGGCGCCGTTGTAGAAGCCGACCAGCTCGCCGTCGGGATAGAAGCGCTGCAGCTGCAGCAGGTCGAGGTTGAGCAGCGCCGAAATGCCGAGCGAGACCATGACCAGCGGCAGCGAGAAACCGACCATCGCCCGCCAGTCGGGCTTGTCGCCGCCGACGTCCGCGCTCGTCTTCGGAATGCCGAAGTGAGTGGTCATTGCTGCCACGAGCACGGCCAGCGTCATGCCCAGCACCGCGCCGTGAACACGCAGGCCGACCAGGGCCAGAGCCACCGCGAGTACGACGCGCGCCAGCGAATAGATCCACAGGTACAGCGCATTACGGCCGAACTCCAGCCGACCAACGTAGTAGCCCTGATTGACCTGAAACCAGGCCATGAACGGGATCAGGAACGAAGAAATCAGGATGTCCGGGCCAAGCGAGGGATCGTTGAGCAACAGCACCCACAGCGGGGTGCCGAGGGCGTAGATGGCCCACAGCCCGAGCGACGCCAGCATCTGTATCTTGAGCGCCTGCCGCCAGATGCCGTACGCCCGCTGCTCGTCGCCGGCGATGAACTGGCTGGTCGTCTGGGGCAGGCCGGCGGACAGAAAGACGCGCCACAGCGTGATCAGGCTGATGATGACGCCGAGCGTTCCGTACTCTGCGGGCGAGAGCAGGTACGCCATGATGAAATGGATCGCGTAGCCACTCAGGATGAAGCCGACGCGAGAGAGCATCGTATAAAACGCGCCGCTGGCCACGCTGGAGCCAGGCTTGGGCGCGCTCTTGGCGCTCGCAGCGTCCAGGAGTTCTTCGCGGCCGCTCACGACGGCAGGACCACGCTGGTGCCGTCCCAGTACGGGCGACGGCGGAGCTTCATGGCGGCGCGCATGTCGAAGCCCATGTCTTCTTTCGCCACTCTCGCTGGTACGCCCGCGACGAAGGCACCGGGCTTGTCGATCGACTTGACGACGACCGAGCCCAGGCCCACCACGCAGCGCTCCGCGACGGTTACGCCCATCTGGAACGAGCAGTTCGAGCCGACGTAGATGTCGTCCTTCAGCTCGATGGGCTCGTATTGGTCCTTGAACAACGTGTGCGTGAAGAAGACGGAGCGAATGCCGCCGACCACGACGTTGTTGCCGATCACGACGTCGGCGCAAACGTCGAAGTAGTGAAATAGCTCGATCACCGCGCACTTGCCGAGGCGCAGCGTGGCCTGCGTCGGTACGCCCTTGTTGGCCCTGCCGCGGAACAGGTTGAGGCCGACCCGGGGGGCCCCGATGCGGGCGTACTCGTCGAGCTCGACCCTTGCCATGCTCATGAAGACGTTGCCGAAACCACGGATCTCGGCGTGATCCTTCATCACGAGCTCACGGGTGTCGAGGAAGCTCAACATGCGGATCTTCGCCGTGCGAGCGATCTTGAAGCCGAACAGGCCGCGATAGAGCGCGAGCCTCAAGCGCATGAACGGCACGACGCAGACCCAGAGGAGCAACAGTTGCCGCCACATGAGCTTCAGGCCTACGTGGCCGTTGACCCGTGCTCAACCGTGACTGGCATAGAGCACCTCGCGAATGATCCTGACGTTCTCCTCGGAGAGCTGCGACAGCTCGCGGTTCTTGCTACGCAGTTGCTCCGCGATGGCGTCGCGCTTCGTCCAGAGCCGATCGAACGTACTCTGGAATGCCGACAGAGGCGCGTCCGCCTCCACGGCGAAGTCCTCGAGCCCGAGGATGCGCAGGTAGCGCGCTACCTTGGACACGTAGTCGATGCCGATCACGGGCACGTTGCGGCTCGAGGCGAAGACCACCGAATGGTAGGGCACGCCGATCATCGCCTTGCAGCGTCCGATGATCGCCAGGAGCTCCTCGGGGGTATACGCACGCGAGAGCACCTTGACCTGGTCGGAAGCTCGAACACGACCCATCACGTCTCGAGCGAAGACGTTGTCGCCCGAGGTGAACATGCGTGTCGGCGTCTTCTCGTTCTTGCTGTCGAGGCCGCCGCCAGAGCCGTAGAACGGGACGAACAGAACCTGAACGCCGTAGCGTTCGATCATGTAGTCGCACAGGCTGGCCAGCGTGTCCTTGAAGGTCTCCAGCCGCTGTTTCGATTCACGTTGCTGCAAGCGCAGCCGGTGCCGCAGGCTGCTGGGTAGGAAGTAGAGCCAGGTCTTTTCGTGGTGAAAGACCTTGCGCGCCGCGATCGCCACCGTGGGCTTGTCGAGCGAGATCCCTTCGTCGCGCAGCGCGGGCTCGAGCTTGGCGAAGTCCGCCGCCGGGAGATCGACGGCGATGTCGTTCGTCAGGTGCACCGCGGTGCTGCTGCCGCGCGTCCAGCGTTCGACCATCTCCTCGGATTCGCGATCGCGTACCGAGATCGAGTCGAACTGGGGCAGGGCCAGCCGCAGGAGCATCTTTCCCAGCCGAGAGAGCTCTTCGTCCGAGCCGACGCCGACCGCGTTGCAGACCAGGCGCGCGCCGAACGCCTTGGCCAGCAGTGGAACACTCAGGTTGATCGGGATGATCCCGGCGAAGTAGTCGTCCTGGAATACGGTGCCGCCGCCCAGAATCACGAGGTCGATGCGCCTGAGCAGGGCCAGTAGCTGCGCCGGGTTAGCCAGGATGCTGATCGGGTGCGCCACCACGCCGTACTGCTGCGCGACGTGCTCGGGGTCGTCGGACAGGATGTGCAGACGAGCGTTCGGGATGTGTTGCTTCAGCTTCAGGAAGGTGTTGCGGATGATGGCCAGATCACCGCTGTTCGAGACCTTCGACTCCCAGATCTTGTTCTTCCACAGCAGGATGTCGTAGTTGCGCGCGTCGTTCATCGCGTTGCCTCGACCGTTGGCTGAAGGCCGTCGAGCAGGCCATCGATCCACTCGTAAGATGTGCGCTTGCTGAAATCCGTGCTCTGCATCAGGCGCTGGTCCTGTTTGATCAACTTGACGTACTCGCTGACCTTGTCGTCGTAGGCGATGGTGTAGAAGGGCACACCCGTCAACGATGTGAGGATCACGGCGTGCAGGCGCTCGAGCACGCAGAAGTCCATGGCGCCCAGGGCCGCCATGGTCAGGCGTGGATGGTAGTATTGCTCGATCAGCGCGAAGTGAGGCTCGTTGCCGAGCACCTTCTTCACCTCGCGCCCGAAGTGCAGGTCGTCTTCGAAGTGCTCCGAAGGGTGCTGGCTGGCGGGCAGGAAAATGACGTCGTTGCCGCGGTCGATCAGGTGACGGGTCAGCCGCGCCACCGCCCGCACCTTCTCGTCGTTGTCCACGCCTGGCTCGCGTACGTAGCGAAAGCCGATGCACACGCGCGGGCGCCCGCGCTTGGCGGCGCCCCAGCGAGCCAGCATCTCCTCGGCTTCTTCGCGCGAGCCGGGCTTCATCGACATGGCCGGATCGAGCACCATCACGAGCTCGCGGCTCACGCCGAGCGAGCGGATGTTGTCGATCGTGAGCGGATCGCGGACCGAGACCACGTCGGCGCTGGCCAGCACCAGGCGCGCCAGGAGCTTCACGCCCGGATCCGGGAACGACGTCGCGCCGATGGCATAGAAGTGCGTCTTGGCGCCGCTGAGCTTGGCGCCCGCGGCGGCCAGGAACAGGTATTTGCCCTTCATGTCCAGCAGCTTGAAGCGCTGGCGCCCGGAGTAGACGTTGATCTTGTTGACGATGCCGCCGCCGCCGATGAAGTAGAGGTGGCTCTTGAACACCGCGGACAGCGCGGCCACGCTCTTGAAGTGGCAGGCGGTCACGTTGGACAGCGCGCGATAGCGCCGTTTCACGTTGTCCGGTCCATGACAGACGATCGTCACCGCGGCCTTGGGGAAGTGCTCCAGCGTGCGCGTCAGCAGCACGTCGAGGATGGCGTCGTCGCCCAGGTTGTTCTTGCCGTAGCCGCCGTGAATCACCACGCGCGGGCGGCGGATGCCCTCGGCCTCGAACCAGGAGGCGTAACCCTCCCACAAACCGGGCACGTCGCTCGGGATACCAGCGGGAAGCTCAAGCACGGAGGTTTCCTCGTCGCGGGCGGTTGAGGCCGCGCAGCTCCACGAGCGTCGGGTGCTCGCGATAACAGGTGAGGCAGCGAACGGTGTTGCAGGCGCGCCGCTCGATCGTGCGCGTCTCGGCGTTGATGGCGCCGACGGGGCAGCTCTTGGCGACCAGGGCGGCCTGCTCCGCCGACACGTCCTTCAACGCGGGGTGGACGCCGAGGTACCAGTGCAGGTCGTACAGGATGGAGCCGCCGCCGAAGGCCTCGTGCTTGAGGTGATCGGCGCGGTAAAACGCGGAGTACAGCGCGCGGTGCAGGCGCGCGGCGAGCGAGTTCTTGCGGCAGGGCGCGGGAAACCCGGCCGGTTCGTGGCCGCGGATCGCGTAGGCCGGGACGTCGATCAGGTGACCGACCCACTCCGGTGCGATGCCGAGCAGCCGAGCGCCGAAATGATCGACGGCGAAGGGATCGCTGCCGGCCAGCGCATAGCCCAGCGGCTTCGACTCGGCGAACACGGCGCGCTCGAGCTTGCGCCGCGCGTCCACGAAGTGGAGGGCGTGGGGTAGCTTGCGCGCGATGCCCGCGATGGCCGGCTCGAGCGCGTGCGAATGCAGGTAACGCCGCCCGTCCTTGGCCAGCAGCCCGAACAGGTTCTTCACCGCGCAGGTCAGGCGCGTGATGGTGTGGCCCTTGAGTAGCGGCAGGTTGACGATCAACTTGGCGTCGAGCGCGAGCTTCGCGATCGGCACCGACGGCAGGCCGGGCCCGAGCGCCACGTCCGAGAACTCACCGCGTTTCTCGAAGTCGACGAGCTCGACGTTGCGCTCGCGGGCGAAGTCCTGGACGCCCAGCACCTTGAAGGCGGAAGACGTGTCGAACTCGAAGCCGCTCGATTCGCCGATCACCGGCGTCGCGCCGAGCTCGCGCACGCGGCGCACGAAGAAGTCGATGAAGGTGAGGTCGGTGGTGGCCTTGGGAAAAGGTGCGACGAAGTTCGGCTTGATCAGCACCAGATCGCCGCGGCCGACGCGCTGCTCGAGGCCGCCCACGGCCGCGAGCAAAGACTCGAGCACAGGCTCCGGCGCGTCCCCGTCGGAGAGCCGCTGGACATGAACGAGCGCGGGCGAGCTCATCGAGCGCCCTTCATCCAGGCCATGGTCTCCGCGATGCCCCGCTCGAAGCTCACTTCCGGCTGGTAGCCGAGCTCGCGCCGCGCCTTCTCGATGGAGAATTCACGATCCCAGGCCACCGAGGCGATGTTTCGCCGCGTCGCGATGGGAGTGGTGTTGCTGACCTTGGCCACCCACTCGAACAGACTGGCGGCGCCGTACACGGCCCAGACCGGCACGTAGGGGTAGGGGGCGCGCCGGCCCCAGGCTTCGAGCACGAGCTCGCGCATGCGGGCGCGCTCGATCGAGCGCTCGGACGTGAGCAGGTACGCCTCGCCCGGACGGCCCTTTTCGGCGGCCTTGATCGAGCCCTGCACCACGTCCTTGACGTGAACGAGCGGCGTCAACGCCTTGCCGCGGCCGAAGCGCGGGAACATGCCCCGCCGCATCAGCGTCGCCATCTTCTTGAACTCACCCTCGCCGCCGACGCCGTAGATCATGCAGGGCCGCACGACCACGGTGGGGATGCCGAGCTCGCGCCCGAGCTCGAGCGCCGCCTTCTCGCTCTCGAGCTTGCTCTTCTGGTACGGGGTGACCGGCTGCGGCGGGTCACTCTCGTCGACCAGCGTCTTCTTGATCAGGCCCATGGCGGCGGTCGAGGAGAAGTGCACGAACTTCTCGACGCCCTGCCCGGCGCAAGCGCGCAGCACGTTGCGCGTGCCCTCGACGTTGATGCGCACGAAGTTCCGGTAGGCCTCTTCCGACTGGGCCGCGACGTGACCCAGCGCGGCCAGGTGGTAAACGTGCCGCACGCCCTGGGCGATCCCCTCCAGCGTGGACGGCTCGCAGATGTCGGCGACGCGGAGCTCGACGCCCGGCAGCCCCTCGATCTCGCGGGTCTGGCTGGAGGAGCGCACCAGCACGCGGCAGCCGAGCCCGCGCCGTGACAGCTCGCGTACGAGGTAGCGGCCGACGAAGCCGGTACCGCCAATGACTAGATTCTCCGTCCGAGTGCTCATCCGAGGCCGTTCAGGGAGGCTCGTATAGCATCGTTTAGCGCTGGTCGGCAGCTCCGGTCAGGCCGATCAAGGCCTCGGCCAAGCCCTCCCAGGTCATGCCGGCCTTGAAGGCCTCGATGTGCGGCCGGAGCGCAGAAAGCTTCGCCGGCACGACGCGATCGATGGCCGCCGCGAGTGCGCGCGGCGATTCGGGCTCTACCAGAAATCCAGTCGCGCCGTCGTTCACGGCGTCCGCCAGCCCGCCGATGCGCGTGGCGATGACGGGCTTGTCGTAGTGGTAGGCCATCGGGATGATCCCCGTGCCGCTGGCGCTGCGGTAGGGCAGGACGACGACGTCGGCACGCGCGAAGTAGTCGGCCGCTTCTTGATCGCTGACGAAGCGGGGGACGACCTCGACGCGGCTCGCGATGCCGAGCTGCTCGATGCGCTGCAGCGTCGTCTCCTTGTCCTTCCAGAACTCGCCGACCACGGAGAGGTGAACGTCCTTGCGCTGGACCAGTGCCATGGCCTCGAGCAGCACGTCGAGCCCCTTGTAGGGACGCACGAGGCCGAAGAACAAGAGCTCCAGCGCTGCTCGCCTGGGCAGCTCGACGCTCGCGGGCGGAAACTGGTCGTAGAGCGGGTGCGGGTGGATGACGACGTGTGCGTCCGGCAAGAGCTTTTTCAGGCGCCCCTGCTCTTCGCGGCTCTGCACGCAGTAGCCGCGCGCGCCCGAGAGCACGAGCTTCGACAGCATCGTCTTGTACAGCGCCGCCTCGTGATCGACGACGTTGTGGCAGAGGAACACCAGCGGTATTCCGCGCCGCGCGAACGCGCGCTTCAGGTACAGGTAGCAGGGAGCGAAATAGATCGTCCACCAGGGCAAGACGACCGCCTCGACGCGAGCGTCTTCCAGCATCTTCACCGCGCGCGCCCAGCTGCGCGGATCGAGCGAATCGATCACGTAGGAGACGCCGGGCTCCGAGTGGCTCTCGTTGTAGGGGTCGCGATCCGACTCGCCGGGGAACAGCCAGGCCGGGTACTGCCGCGTGAACGAGATGGTGGTGAGCTCCAGCATCTGGCGCAGCGCGCGGTGCAGCATCGTGCTGTGCTGCGCGATACCGCTGCGATACGGCAGCGTGGGGCCGATCAGGCCCAGGCGGAGCTTTCGGTCAGGGCTGGGCATGCGGTTCGGTGCGCTCGCCCACCAGCAGAATGAGGTGGTCGTTGTCGTCGCCTATCGACTTTTCCATCAGGATCGTGGCGCGTTGATTCAAGAACTTCTTCGTCGTGATCATCGTTTGCTGCTTCGAGATCACCATCCACACCGGCGCGCCCGCCTTCAGCTTCTTCGGTAGGTCGCGCTCCAGGCGACGCTGGAAGCCCCACCAGTTCTCTTGCTTGAAATGCTTCTTGAAGAAGCGGCGGTACTCTTCCTTGGTGTCGGGAACGACGTCGAGGTAGAAGTTCTGTGACTGGAAAGTCTGCGGGTCGAGGACGAGCGGAGCCGGCTTCGACTTCGGGTCCTTGCGCAGCTGCGCCTGCCTCAGATCGCGGAGCTCCTCCAGGATCTCTCGCGCGTATTGCTGGCGCGTCCAGATGTGCTTGCGGCGATGCCAATCGAAGCCGAAGGCGAAGCCCGGCAGCACCGTGAGCAGGGCGATCGTCCCTGCCAGCGCGTAGGTCCGGATTGCGGTGGTGGCGATGAAGTCGATCGCCACGCCCGCGATGATCAGCGAGTACGTACAGAGATAGAGGTTGGTGCGGAAGGCCCCGATTGGCCACTGGCCAAACAGGTTGAGCACCACGACCAGGGCCAGGGGCAGGAACAACAAGATCAGATCTTCGAAGCGCCTGCGGTAGGCCAGCATGCCCAGTGCGAAGAAGTGCAGTGCGATCCAGAAGCCGCGCTCGATCGTGCCCAGATGCGCCGCAAACCAGGCCGGCAGCGCGCTCGGAACTCGCCAGAGCTGACGGCGCAGTCCCGGTAGCGCGGCGATGTCGTTGTACTTCTCGAGTGTCCACGCCACGCGGCCAGGTTGCTCGAGCTTGACCGGCGCCGGCTCGTCCTCCTCGTCGCCCTCGCCCTCGCCCTCTTCACTGTCGGCCTCGGCTTGCTTCTTTTTCTCTGCGATGGCCGCGTTCTGCAGCTTCTTACTGCGGGGCAAGCTCTGGTGATAGAAGACGTCGTACTTGTTGGCCCAGTAGGTCTCGGTCCTGCTGCTGGTGACGCCGCGCAGGAACGCGAAGTAGATGCCGCCGAGCAACGCCGCGCAGACAGCGCCGGTCGAGACCACGGCCGCGACGCCGCGCCAGCGCCACTTCTTGTGCGCCTGGTACAGCGCGAGGAGCAAGAGGCCCGGCCAGGCCAGGGTCATGTTGTAGGCGAACAGCAGCGCCAGCGGTAACGACGCCAGAAAGAGACCGAAGTACAGCGTGCGACCCGTCTGGCGGTAGCGCAGGTAGAGCGCGATCGCGCCCAGGTGCATGAGCACCTCGAGCGAGTACGGCTTGAATTCCTTGGCCAGGTCGATCAGCGCGGGGTGCGCCGCAAAAAGAAAGAGCACGACCAGTCGAGCGAAGCGACTCTTGATCAGCTGCGCGACGACGTAGGGGACCAGGAACAGCGCCAGCAGCGAGGCGCCCACGGACACGAAGCGCAGCCAGAACTCGTTGGGAGCGAACAGCTCGACGAGCTGCTTCTCCAGCCACATGAAGCCAACCGGTCGAAACCTGTGCTCGAGTACCGACTTGGTGATGAGCTTCTTGGCCCAGCCCGCCTCGTCCATCCACAGGCCGGAAGGGGTCGTCAGGTAGCCGAGCAGGCGAAGCACCACCCCGAACAGAACGATCAGTGCTTGGGCGGTTAGATAAGCCCGGTCCTGCCGCCAGCCAGTCCGCGCCGTCGCCAGCCACCCTTTTAAGCGATCTGCCATGAGGCCGGAGGACTCTACCACGGGGAGGGCGGCTACTTAGCACATCCTCGGACCCGGAGTATGCTCGCCCGGCCTCGGGGCGACCCCCGGGATGAGCACGATGCTCCCACTTTCTTTGAGTCGTGAACGGATAGTCCGCTGGGTGCGTGCGTTGGGCGTCGCCGCGGCTTGTGTCGTTGGCGTCGTCGTCTCGTTACGCGAGTTCGATCAGCACTACGCCGTCGAAGACTGGCTGGTCTGGCGCATGCTGCCGCTCTGGGGTTACACGCTGTTGTTCAACGCGGCGTGTGTTTGCGGCGGGGCCGGGGCGCTGCGTGCCTTGCTCGGCAAGCGGCAGCTGCCGGCGCTCGAGTGGCTGCTCTACAGCATGGCCGCAGGGCTCGTACTGTTCGTGCTGGGGTTGAACTTGGCAGGGTACTTCTGCGCGCTGGACACCTGGTCGGCGCTGCTCTTGCCGCTCGCCTTCATGGCTGCCGGCGCCAGAGCTCTACCGCCTCTGTTCTCCGCGCTGTGGCGCTTCAGCGCTTCGCCTCCCCGTTCGCTGTGGGCGCGCGGCGCGGCATTCGTTGCGGCGGGCTTCGGCGCCACCTGCCTTGCCTTCATGTACCTCGAGGCGCTCGACGTCTCGGCCGTCAACTTCGACGCCACCTGGTACCATTTCCCGATCGCGCAGGACTACGCGCGCATCGGCTGCATCGTTCCCTTCCCGGGCGAGCATCACCGCGCCTACCCGCACCTGACCAGCATGGTGCATACCTGGGCGCTGCTGGTGCCGGGCCTCGAGCCGCGCCCGGTCCCGGTGATGCTGTCGCTCCACCTCGAGTACTCGATCGTCGTCTGGCGCGTCGTCGGCGTGGCCGCTGCGGCGAGCTACCTGCTCCACAATCGTCGCACCCCGGGCCTGTGGGCGGTCTTCTTTCTTTTCCCCTCGGTCTTCATCTACGACCAGAACATCGGCGGTTCCGCGGACCACTTCCTCGGCTTCTTCGCGGCGCCGATCCTGCTCAGCGCAGCCAGGTTTCTGCGTGCGTTTCACTGGCGCTGGGGGCTTCTGTTCGGCGCCTTCATGGCCGGGCACCTGCTGACGAAGTATCAGGCCATCTACTTGCTGGCGGCCATGACCGTGGCCGTGTGCGCGCGCCTCGGCTGGCTGCTCGCGTGGCACGCCTGGAGGCGCAAGGCACCGCGCGCGCAGCGAAGCAGGCGGCTGCGTAGGTTGCTGGTCGGCACGCTGGTGGCGGGTGGTTTCGCGCTGGCGGTGACAGCGCCGCACTGGGCAAAGAACTGGGCGTTCTACAACAACCCGCTCTACCCGTACGGGCGCAGCATCTTCACCAACAGCAATCCGAAACCGGAACCTGGCTTCTACAAAGAAGCGGCGCGGCGCAGCGATTTTCCGCCCAAGTACTCCGGGCTGAAGCGCCAGGCCTGGGCGCTCGAGAACATCTACACCTACTCCTTCACCACTCGCAATCGGGGCTTCACGGACAAGCGACCCTACATGGGCGCGTTGTTCTCGATGCTCTTGCCCTGCTTGCTGTTCGTGAGGCGCTCGCGCCGCATCTGGTATGCCGCCGCCGTCGGCGCCATGGCCATGGTCGTTTGGCTCAATACGGCGCCGAACGATCGCTACCTGTTGAGCTTCTACGACATCTTCATCGCTGCGGCTGCCGCGCTGATGGTCCGCGTCTGGGAAGTTGGCTGGTTGGCGCGTGCTGCGCTCGTTCCGTTGGTCGGTCTGCAGCTCTTCTGGGGCGGCGACGCCATGCTCTACTACGGCTCCAAGCGGCTGCGCACGGCGGTCTCGATGATCGAATCCGGCTACTCAGGAAAGAAGATCGATGCCCGACTGGGCGCCTTCCACGCGCAGCAGCGCATCACCGCAGCCACGCCACCGGACGCGGTGATCCTGGCGCGCAACTACAAGTCGCTGCTCGGCCTCGATCGCACGGTCCTCAGCGATATCCGCGACACGCAGTTCTTCATCAGCTACGCGAAGCTGAAAGACGCGAACGCGCTGTGGAAGGTCCTTCATGATCGGGGCGTCACCCACCTGCTCTACCCCGACGGCAAACGTCAGCCCGTGCGCCTGAACAACGCCGTGCTCTTCGACGAGCTCTTTCATCACTCGGCCACGAACGTGAAGCGCTTCGGCGACCTCGTGCTCGGCAAGATGCCGGCCGCGCCGCCAGACGAGGACGTTCCGTACCTCGTCCTCGCCAAGGGCATGCGCTCCTACCCCGACGGCGTCTTCAAGGTCGAGCAGCTCGACGTCGACGACCGCAATAGCGGGGGGGTCTCGCCCAAGCCCAAGCCGGTCAAGGCGTTCTCCGATGCTGCTTCCGCCGAGCTCCTCGAAGACGTGCGCGCGGTCGCGCTCGGGAACAGCGCTCGCCTGCGTGCGGAAGCTCAGGCCGTTCTCGACGCCGAGTTCAAGCAGGTAGAGCGCTTCAAGGACTACGCGCTCTACCTGCGTCAGCGCTGAACATGGCGTCGAAACGCGGAACCAAGCGCGCGGTCGCGAAGGAGACCGTGGCAGTCCTGGGGCTCGGCTACGTGGGGCTGCCACTGGCCGTGCTGCTGGCCGAGCGCGGCTTCAGCGTGCTCGGCCTGGATCGAGACGAGGAGCGCGTGCGAGCCGTTGCTCGTGGTCGCTCGCCGATCAGGCATGTCTCTTCCGCTCGCGTGCGTCAGGTGCTCGATGCAGGCGGACTGGAGGTCAGCGCTGATTTCTCAGGTCTGCGCGCGACCTCGGTCGCGATCATCTGCGTACCCACGCCGCTGACGCCGCAGCGCGCTCCCGACCTGAGCTTCGTCGAAGAGGCCGCGCGGCAAGTGGTTCGACACGCGTCCAGAGGCGTGCTGGTCGTGCTGCAATCGACGACCTACCCCGGTACGACCAGAAGCGTCGTCAAGCCGATCCTCGAATCGCGGGGTTGGAAGCTGGGCAAGGACTTCGACCTCGCCTTCAGCCCCGAACGCGAGGACCTCAACAATCCGCGCTACTCGACCCGCAACATCCCCAAGCTCGTCGGCGGCATGGACAGCCGGAGCCTCGAACGGGCCGTCGCCTTGTTCAGTGCCGTGGTCGACACCGTGGTGCCAGTCAGCTCGTGCGACGTGGCGGAGGCCGCCAAGCTGCTGGAGAACATCTTTCGCTCGGTGAACATCGCGCTCGTCAATGAGCTCAAGGTCGTCTTCGACCGCATGGACATCGACGTCTGGGAAGTGATCGAGGCCGCCAAGACCAAGCCCTTCGGCTTCATGACGTTCTATCCCGGGCCGGGTATGGGCGGGCACTGCATCCCCGTCGATCCCTTCTACCTGACGTGGAAGGCGCGCGAGTACGATCTGTCGACCAAGTTCATCGAGCTCGCGGGTGAGGTGAACACCGCGATGCCCCAGTTCGTGCTCGAGAAGGTGCGTCTCGCGCTCAACAGCCGGCAGACCAGCATCAAGGGCGCGCGCATCCTGGTCCTGGGCGTTGCCTACAAGAAGGACGTCGACGACGTTCGTGAGTCGCCCGCGCTCAAGCTGATCGAAGAGCTCGGGCGCCTCGGAGCCCGCGTCAGTTACCACGACCCGTACGTTCCCTCATTGCGGGGACGGCGGCTGAAGAGCTCGGCCCTGAACGAGAAGCTCGTGCGGAGCTCCGACCTCGTCATGTTGATCACGGATCACTCCGGGGTGGACTATGGCCTCGTCCGCGCCAACGCCCGGTTGATCGTGGACACGCGCGGCAAGTGGCGCGCCGATCAGAAGCGAATCTTCGGCGCGTAAGCGCGTTCAGCGCTGCTCGTAGTTGGCCTCCAGCCACTCACGGTAGGCGCCCGTGCGCACGCGCTCGATCCAGGTCGGATTGTCGAGGTACCAGCGCACCGTGTCGCGCAGGCCGGACTCGAGGTCGTGACGCGGGCGCCAGCCGAGCTCGCCCTGGAGCTTGCTGCTGTCGACGGCGTAGCGCCGGTCGTGGCCGGGGCGATCCTTGACGTAGGTGATCAGCGCCTCGAGGCTGGCTCGCTCGCGACCGGCGAGCTCCGCCACGAGCTCGAGCAGCTTGTGCACGATGGCGATGTTGGGCCACTCGTTGCTGCCACCGACGTTGTACGTCTCACCGCCCTTGCCGCCGCGCAAGATGGTCCAGATCGCCTCGGCGTGGTCGTCGACGTACAGCCAGTCGCGCACGTTCATGCCATCGCCGTAGACGGGCAGGGGCTTGCCCTCCAGCATGTTCAAGATCATCAGCGGAATGAGCTTTTCCGGAAAATGGTAGGGCCCGTAGTTGTTCGAGCAGTTCGAGAGCGTGGTGCTGATGCCGTAGGTGTGGGCGTAGGCCTTCACGAAGTGATCGGAGGCCGCCTTCGAAGCCGAGTACGGCGAGTTCGGGTGATAGGCCGTCTCTTCCGTGAAGGCGCCGGTCGGACCGAGCGAGCCGTAGACCTCGTCGGTCGAGACGTGATGAAAGTGAACGTGCGGGTTCTGGCGCACGACCTCGAGCAGGCGGAAGGTCCCGACCACGTTGGTCTGCACGAACACACCGGGCCCGAGGATGCTGCGGTCGACGTGGCTCTCGGCGGCGAAGTTCACGATCGTGTCGATGGCGTGCTCACCGACGAGGCGTCCGACGAGCTCGTGGTCGGCGATGTCGCCGCGCGCGAAATGGTAGCGGGCGTCGTCGACGTGGCCGACCAGGTTCTCCGGGTTGCCGGCGTAGGTCAGGGCGTCGAGGTTGACGATGCTGCCGCTGAACTCCGGCTGCGCGAACAGGTAACGGATGAAGGCCGAGCCGATGAAGCCGGCGCCGCCGGTGACCAGGAGTTTCTTGGGGTCTCGCAGGTTGTTCGTCATCGGGCCGTCATTCCTCGAAGGTAATCGGCGAGCGCGTCGCGCCACGGTCGCGGCGCTTGCTGGAGCACGCCCGCGATGCGCTCGGTGGCCAGCACCGAGAACGCAGGTCGCGGCGCGGGCCGGGGAAACTCGGCCGTGTTGACGGCCTCGATCGTCTCGGTGCGGAGGGACCAGCCGAGCGCGCTGGCCTGGTCCCGGATGGCGCAGGCGAAGCCGTGCCAGGTGGTGGCCTCCGCGTTGGCGAAATGAAAGGTGCCGGCGGCCTCGGTGG
>DATLIL010000730.1:0-3436 GCA_035539475.1 Polyangiaceae bacterium | reverse complement strand
CAGCAGCGCACGCCGAGGCTGTAGTCGAAGTATTCGAAGGGGTGGGCCTCGACGCGAGAGCTGCAGCCTTCTTTCGTGCTGCGCGAGAAGAAGCCGCCGACGAAGGTGCCGGCGGGATCTTCGATCCATTCGTCGAGGTTGCCGACCATGTCGTAGACGGCGTCGTTGCCCCACTGGCTCTTGCACTCGGGGGTGGAACCGGTCTTGCGCAGCAGTGGGCCGGCGCTGCCCTTGACCAGGTTGAGGCGCGGATCGAGGTGGTTGCGCGAGGCGTCGCCGTGAAGCTCGAGCGCGGGGTGCGCTTCGCGGAAGACGTTGCAACGGCCCTGCTGGTACTTGTCGCCGTAGGGAAACTGGCGGTCCTGCTCACCGCGGCAGGCGAGCTCCCACTCGGCGCCGGTGCAGAGGCGCTTGCTGGCGCCCTCGCAGGCGGCCTTGGCGTTGACGCCGTTGAGGTAGCCGCTCGGCACCACGGCGGCGCGAGATTGCGCGACGGGGCGCGCGTCTTCGCTGCGCTGCCAGTCGGGCAGCAGCGGCATCGCCGGCGGGCTGGCCATCGACGGCGTGAGATCGCTGAATTTGGCGAGGATACCCTTGGCCTCGGCGCGCGAGGGCGGGAAGTAGGGCGAGAAGCTACGGCCCTGCGCGTCGACGAGCGTGGCTTCGTAGCGGTCGATGCAGAAGCGACCCTTCACGTCGACCATGTCGGCGGGGCAGTGGCCGACCGTGGGCACCGGCGCGACCGCGGGCGCGGGCTGCGGCTGGGTCAGCGCGACGTCACCCCCGTCCGGCAGGTAGAGCTGGTCGGGCGCGGGTGGCGCTGGGGCGGCCAGCGCAGAGGGAACGGGCGCGGCGCTCGCGGCGCCGGACGACGAGGACTGCTCGTCGCGGTTACAGGCGGCGGCGCTGGTCAGGACTGCGCCGAGCAACGCGAGGCAGAGCGGGTGCCTCGGGGAGCTCGGCGAGGCAGCGCTCACTTGCCGCGGTAGACGATGAGACCGTGGCTGAGGTCGTACGGCGAGACCGCAACGCGAACGCGGTCACCCGGCAGCACACGGATGTGGTGGCGGCGCATGCGACCCGACAGCTGAGCGCGCACGATGGCGCCGCCCTGGTCGACCCGGATGTTGTACTGACCGCCGCCGAGTGCGTCTTGGATGATACCTTCCATCTCGAGAAGATCGCCCTTACTCATGTATCTGACTTGCCTCGCTCTTGACCCGGGGCCGCTGCCGATGCCGGCCGCTATGCCCGGGAAAGACCACGTTCCGGAAAGGAATAACCGGGCGGAAGCTGACATGGCCCGCCCTTCGATGCAAGCCGCCTACCCGCCCGGCCGCAGGCGTCGTAGGGAACCATGGTGTTCCCGGCTACCCTGTTCGACTACAACGGCGTCCTCGCCGACGACGAGACCGTGCACCTTTCCACTTTTCGCGCGGTTCTCGGCCCGCTCGGCATCGAGCTCAGCGATCAGGACTACTGGCAGCATTACCTCGGCTATGACGACGCCGGGGCGTTCCGCGCCATTCTCCGAGACGCCGGCAGGGAAGCACCCGACGAGCTCGTGGCAGATTTGATCGAGCGCAAACGTCCGCTGTACCTCGAGCAGGCGAGGACGTCGCTCGTCACTTTCAGCGGTGCTGCCCGCGCGATCGAGCTCCGCGCCGCTGCCGGTCCGGTGGGCGTCGTGTCCGGCGCGCTACGCGACGAGATCGAGCTCGGACTTTCACTGCTCGGCCAGCGCGAGCGCGTGGCCTTCATCGTCAGCGCAGAAGACACCAGCGCCTGCAAGCCCGACCCCGAGGGTTACGAAATCGGCAAGCAGCGCCTGGCCTCACTGCTCGCGCCGGCACTCGTCGGTCACGCCCTCGTCATCGAGGACTCGCTCGCAGGCGTGCAGGCGGCAAAGACTGCGGGCCTCGCCTGCGTGGCCGTGGCCCACAGCTACACCGAGGTGATGCTGCAGGAAGCCGGCGCGGATCTGGTCGTGGCCAACATCGCCGCGCTCACGGACGAAGTGCTCGGCGAGCTCTACCGAAGGCTCTATGCGTAGCCGAACGCTGGCGCTGCTCGCGCTGGCGAGCACCACCGCCTTTGCCGAACCCACTGCCCGGCTCGCGCCGGGTCGACTCGCCTGGAGCGAGAGCGGCCGGGGCGCCATGCGTGGCATCACGATCGGCCCGATCGAAAACGCCCTGCACCCGGGCAAGGGCTACGGCAGCGAGGCGTACCAGCGCATGTTGCACGAGGCTCGCCGGATGGGCGCGAGCTGGGTCAGCATCACGCCGTTTGGGCGGGTCGCCGATCTGAAGCCGACGGGCGTCGACCTCACCTTCGAGGCGCCGTTCCCGGAGAACCGCGCTGCTGTCAAACGTGCCATCGAGCAGGCGCACGCCGCAGGCCTCAAGGCCATGCTGGTACCGCACCTGTGGGTCGAGAACGGCGCGTGGCGCGCGGAGATCGATCCCGGCGACGACGCCGCCTGGCAGCGCTGGGCCGCAGGCTACGAGAGCTTCGTTCTGACCTGGGCCAAGGTCGCCGAAGAGGCCAGGGCCGATCTCTTCTCGGCAGGCGTCGAGCTCAGGAGCTGGGTCACGACTACGCGCGCACCAAGCTTCGTGGAGGTCATCCACGCCGTGCGCGAGGTCTACACCGGGCCGGTGACCTACGCCGGCAACTGGGACGACGTCGAGGACACGGTCATCCTGGGCGAGCTGGATCTGATCGGCGTCAACGCCTTCTTTCCGCTGACCGACAAGGAGGGCGCCGATCTGCAGACGCTGCTCGGGGGTGGTCGCGAAGTGGCCAAGAAGATGCGCGCGCTCAGCGAGCTCTGGGACAAACCCGTCTTCTTCAGCGAGTACGGCTACACCACGCGGCGCGACCCGGCGCTCCGCCCCTGGGAGTGGCCCGAACATCTGACCAACGTCGTGGTCGACGAGAATGCTCAGGCCGACGCCTACCGCGGCCTGCTCGCACCGATGATCGACGAGCCCTGGTTCGCCGGCGCGTTCGTCTGGCGCGCCTACTCCGATCCCGACGACGTCTCGCAGGAGGCGGAGTGGGGCTTCAATCCGCGTGGCAAGCAGGCTGAGCTCGCCCTGCGAGACGCCTACGCCGCCTGGTGGGCGGCTGACGGCCCGCGACCGCTCGGGCGCGCCTTCGTGACTCCGGCAGCCGAAGAAGTAGGGATCTACTAGACCACGAACTCGGTGAGCGTCGTCGTGGCCATCGGCTCGTTGTTCTCGTCGTGACCGAACGCGGCCTGCTGGATGCCCATGGCATGCATCGTGGACAGGTGCAGGTGGGCGAGCTGGGTGTCGTCGCGATGGCCGCGACCGTCGACACCCTCGCCGTCACCCGGAGCGAGCGGGTAGTTGATGTGCTGACCCGTCGCGAACTTGCCGCCGGCGTTGCCGGCCACGATCATGGGCAA
>DATLIL010000729.1:0-7628 GCA_035539475.1 Polyangiaceae bacterium | reverse complement strand
AGCGAGGACTCCTGCACCGGCGCGCCGCCGCAACGCTCGAAGCTCGCCTGGCAGAAGGTGAAAGGTCCATCGACCTCGGCACCCTGGGCTACCATCATGCGCAGGCAGGCAGCTCGGCACAGGCTGCCCGCCGCTTCGTGGAGGCCGCCGATCGCGCCCGCACGACTCATGCGAATCGTGATGCGATCCGCTTTTATCGGCTGGCGCTGACCGAGCTCGAGCGCACGCCGGTGGCCGACGCGCCAGAGCGACAGCGAGAAACCAGCCAACTGCAGGAGGCGCTCGCTGAAGTCCTGTTGCTCACGGGTCAGCACCCCGCGGCCCGCGCCGCACTCGAGCTAGCCTTCGCCGACACCAACCCCGCCGAGCGCGTGGCCCGTGCCCGGCGCCAGCGCCTGCTGGCTCGCACCTGGGAGAAGATCCATCAGCACGAGCGGGCCCTGACGCTCCTGAGCGACGCGGAGCAGGAGCTCGGGGACAGCCCTGACGAGTCCGCCGAGGTCGAGGCGTGGTGGTTCGAACACGTCCAGATCCGGATCCAGTCCGTCCAACATCTCTACTTTCTGTCGCGAACCGACGAACTCGCGGCCACGCTCGAACGCGTTCGGCCCGTGATCGAAGAGCGCGGAACACCGCTACAGCGTGCTCAGTTCTTTCAAGCGCTGCTCTTGATGACGATGCGCCGTGACCGCTACCAGGCCGATGAGGTCACGCTGGAGTTTGCCCGTGTGGCCATAGCTGCGGCCAGCGAGAGCGGCGATCCGGCTGAGATCGCCATCGCTCGTTTCGGACTTGCTTTCATGCTCGTGTTCGCGCGGCGAGAGCCGGAGGCGGAACCTCTGTACGCGGCTGCCCTCGCCGGCGCCGAACGCGTGGGTGACGCGGCGCTGGAGGCGCGCATCCTCTCGTACTACACGGTCATGCACCGTCGATTGGGACGCATCACCGAGACGCGCGACATGACAAAGCGTGCCCTCGCAATCGCCGAGCGACACGCCTTCAACGACTACGTCGGCGTCGCCTTCGCCAATCTCTGCTGGGTCGCGCTGGTCGAGAACGGCGACGTGGACGCAGCTGCAGCGCGCGCTCTCTCGGCCTGGCGAGCCTTGCCGGCAAACTACCCCTACCCGCTGCAATGGCTGGCACGAGCGCCGCTCGCGGCTCATCTGGGGCAGACGGGGCGCACCCAAGAAGCACTCGATCAATGGGAGCAAATGCTGGCGACGACCCAAGCTCATTTGCCCGATGAGCTGCGCCTGGCGATCGAAACCGCGCTCGCCAATCGCAGCCAACCGAACCTCGTGGCGATCGTCGAGGTGGCTCGCAGGTTTGGCTATCTGTAGCATCCGCTCGGAGACGAAATTGGCACGTTTAACCATCAAGGGCCCCGACGGGCAGATCGCGCACACCCTGGACCTGGACGAGGGAAGCTCGGTGCTCGTCGGCCGCCATCCCGCGCCGGAGCAGCTCGAGGCTGGCCCTGAAAACGCACGCGCGGTGAAGCTAGCCACGGTGGAAGCCGCCAGCGTGTCGGGTAATCATCTGCTGGCCTGGGCCGAACGCGACGGCGTCTGCGCCCTGGATCTGAGCAGCCGCAACGGGAGCTTTTTACAGCTTCCGCCGGCGCGAACGGTTCGAGGCCTTGGAGAAAGCGTCGTGATCCAGCTGGCGCGCGCTTCGCAGGACCGCGCGACCGCCGACGAGCCGCTTGCCCCGACGTGGACGCGCGAGCGCGACTTCGCCGATGCACTGAAAGAATCGCTGGTCGACTGGCTACGCCGGCAAGGCATCCGCGCCAGCGTGAGCATCGTCACGAAGCCGGCGGCCGACGTGTCTCCGCCCGGTCGCGTGCCGCTGGCGAGCGGCGAGGCGCTCGACATCGTGCCCGTTGCAACGACCGACGTCAGCTGGTCACGCACGCTCGAGCAGCTCTGGCGCTGGACCAGCCGGCAGAACTCGGTCTTCGAAGCCGAGCAACAGACCCGCCAGGAAGGCATGATCCTGTCCTCGACGGCGATTCGCCAGGCGCACCGCGAGGTGGTGCGCGCCGCGCAATCGGCAGCGCACACGCTGCTTTTGACGGGCGCGTCCGGAGTGGGCAAGGAGCTCCTGGCCGAGGTCTTCCACCGCCATTCGCGCAGGAGCGGCCCGTTCGTTGCCGTCAACTGCGCCATGTTCAGCAAGGAGCTCATGCGCTCGGAGCTGTTCGGCGCGGAGCAGGGCTCGTTCACCGGCGCTTCCCGCCGAATCGTCGGCGCCGTGGAGCGCGCCGAAGGTGGCACGCTGTTCCTCGACGAGATCGGCGAGCTGCCGCCCGAGCTCCAGCCCGTACTGCTGCGCTTTCTGGATCGGCGCGAGTTCGAGCTGCTCGGCCACTACGGTAAGCCGCGACGCGCCGACGTCCGCGTCGTGGCGGCCACCAACAGCAATCTGCGCGACCGAGCTCGCGCCGGCGACTTCCGCGCTGATCTGTGGTTCCGGCTCTCCGTGCACGTCGCGGAGGTACCCTCGCTGCGCGGGCGCTGGGAGGACATCGAGGCCTACCTGCGCAGCTTGCCGGGCGAAGCCGGCACGAGCTCGCTGTTCGACGCGCTGTCACCGCCTGCCGTCGATCTCTTGCGCCACCATCCGTGGGAAGGAAACTTCCGCGAGCTCACCAACTTCGCAGAACGGCTGCCGCGCGGCGCCGCCCCCGGCAACATCGACGTCGCGTCCTGCCGGAAGACTCTGGAGCTAGGCTCCCTTCGACCGCTTCACCCTGCGCCCCCAGCTCCGAGTGAGGCCCCTCACGCGGACTGGGCGGAGCTGACCAGCAGGGCCGTGCGCTGCTATGTCGAAGATCACGGCAGAGAGCCGACGAGCTGGGACGACCAGAAGGAGTGGAACGAGAAGTACCTGAAGCCTCTCGTCTTCTTCCAGCTGAGCGGCGCCGCGAGCCAGCCCAGGCCCAGCGACGAGGAGGGACTGACCGCCCTGGCCTCTCGCAGCGCGGCGCTGGTCCATGCAGATCGGGGTACCGCTGCGAAGCAGCTCGGCCGCTACTTCGAACGCTACGGCGGCTGAAGCCGGCGCGAATCGAATCGCAGGATTGCGATCACGCTCGCGAGCCTCCCCGGCGCCCTTGCGGAGAAATACGCCGATTTCGCACTGGGCACGGACCTTGCTCACAGAAGGGGGCGAAACGTGTGGCCTCACGCCCCGGTGACGAGGTCGGTGGATATGGCGGTCGCTGGGTGGGTGGGGGGTTCTTTTTGTGGGGCCCGCGCTGGCTAGTAGGAGAGGTCGCAGTTCTCGAAGGCGAAGTAGCTCTCCCCCACCGCGCATAACGTGTCGTCGTCGAAGTTCGGGAGCTCGTCGATCTTGAACTTGCCCCAGGCGCGGCCGGGCTCGATCTCGATGAACTCGAATTCGGCAGCTTGCCCGGCTTGTGTCCCGTACTCGACGGGAAGGTCGGAGTGGCTGATCTGGAACCCGCCGAGAGCAGGGCCAGCGTTCGGGTCGAAGAACTGAGTGTACATGGCGAGCGACAAGGGCTGCGGCATGTCGAAGAATATCTTGCCGTCGAACATGTACGTGCCGTCCGACAGTTGATACGCAACACAGTGAACCCCCGACGTGTGGTTCACGTTGAAGCCGTCGTCCGTCATGAGCGCGGAGATCGAGCTCGCGGTCACTGGCGGCACGCCGCCGTTGTCCCGTGCTCGAATCATCATGGTCTGCCCGCTGCAATCTCCGGTCGCCTGAAAGTCGATGGCTACCGCACCCTGATACCTGGTGCTGCCTCCAGCCGTCCCGCCTCCGCCGGATGTGCCTGCGCCGCCGCCCGCCGTACCCGCGGTACTCGCCCGTGGGTTCGAGTTGTCGCCGTCGCTGCTGCAACCGCTACAAGCGAGGACGATGACGAAAAATGGACCCCAACACCGAAGAAAACGTGCGCTCATGACTCCCTACCGACCCGCGAGACTAGCGTGGTTCGGGATCGACCTCAATGCATCCGCGAAGCGCCTTCGAGATACTGCGCCAGCGTCGTCCGACGGAGAAGCGCGACGAAGAACAGCGGCCAGCACACGACCGCGAGAAGATCCGGAAGCGTCGTGTACGCCTGCACGAGCAACACGAAGATCACCCCCGGCACCGATGGTACTCGAATGCAAGGCATAGCGAGCGAGTCCCCAGATCGCGAGCGAGATGCCGAGGCCCATGACAAATGTCAGCCAGAAGGTGGTGCGCTCCGTGTGCTCGAGCCGCGCCAATTCCTTGGGGTTGAGCTTCGGCCCCGACCCGTGCCAGTTCCCCGCGCGCATCCCATAGCCCTCGAGAAAGCTGAACCCCAGAGCCAGCGCGCTCGCACAGAGCCAGTTGGCGAAGACCGTTCCGGCGACCACCAAGGCCCAGAGCCACGAACGCCTCAAAATCGCCCCTCACTTCGTGATCGGTGCGGCGAGTCACTCCGCAACGAAGAGTCCGCAGTTGCTGAATTCTAGCGTAGTGACGAGGGTGAAGTTGGACTCTGGCGTCTGGCGCTCGGCGTGGAACAGATCGAGCTTGTAGACGTCGTTCTGGCTCAGCCCGAGCAAGGCGGCTTGCTGATCGAAGTCGATGGTCCTGGTCTGCGCTGGATGGACGCCGCCCAGATCCATCGCCAGCTTGCCGTTGACGAACACCCAGACGTCGTCGTCGCCGCTGAAGGTAAGCGTCTCACCGCCGCGATAGACGAACTCGGCATGGAGTTCGGTCGTGAAATGGAAGTTGTGCTCCTCGCCCTGTTCGCCGAAGCCTGCACCGTCCAGCGGAAAGAACGCGCCGTCTCGAGTGACGTCCGGCTCGGCGCTGTCGAACGCTAGCTCTCCATCCACTCCGGGTTCGAGGCTGATCCGGAGGAGATAAGGCCGATTGACAGTGGCGTCGTGGCGGTACCACTGCTCGAACGCAGCCACACTGGTCGTCTGCTGATCGTAAGGGCAGCTCGAGCTTCCGGCCGCTTCGCAGAGCCCCGTGTAGACGGGTTTGGAATCGGCGCCGAGGTTTGCTCCCACGAGCCCTTCGGTGGCCTCCGCTGCCGCGAACGCTCCGAAGTCCGGGTGACCCATGGCCTGATCGGCGGCGCTGAAGTCGCGCACGATCGCACTGAGCACGCTGCAGCCGGGATCGTCTGCCTCGTTCTCGGGCAAGGTCGAGCCGAGCTCGGCTCCGAGCTGCCAGGCGCCCTTGGAGGCAGGCGTGAATCCAGCAGGTGCCATCCACGACTCGCCGGCTGCGCCGCCACCGGCGCCGGTGTCCGTACCGGCAGCGCCGCTCGCGCCGCCTTCCTCCTTCGTTCCCGCCGAACCGCCGCGTGACTCGCCACCCGCGCCTGCGGTACCTGCTCCGCCGCGACCCACGCTCGAGTCGCCGTCGGAGTCATCGGACGAGCACGATGTGAAACAAGCCGCCGCGATCAGGTAGAGCGCGAGATTCCAGACCTGCGTGCCTCGTAAAGATTGTTCGACCACCACACCCACACCTCAGCAACCAGTGCCGAAATGGTACATGGTTTGCCGGCGTGAGCCAACGTTTCATGGGTCGCATCGCAAGTTCGGTTCTCGTTTCGCCCGCAGGCGAGCTCCTGGGAATGTTGCCTGGGCTCGCGCTGGGGTGTCCGTACTGGCCCGAGAGCGCCGATCTCGTCGCCGAGGTGCACGCGCGATTCCAAGCGCGAATCGTGGTCTTGCGCTTGCTCGAAACCGAACCGGGTCTGACATCCGGCGGACGGGTCAGCTATCTCGCGGAGCTCGGCTCCAGTGAGCTGAACGCCGAGCTCTTGCCGGTACCCGAATCGCTTCGCGATCGCGTGCACCAGCGCGACTCGAAGCGCATGCCGTGGGCTGAGCTAGGCGGACCAGCTCGGAGTCTCGCCTGGGCGCGGTCCGCGCTCGAGCCCACCGGACAAACCTCGTTCAAGGCCGTGCAGCAGCGAACGTGGAACCTGTCGACCCTCTGGCGCCTGCAGCCAGCGCCGACGAACGCCACCCTCTGGCTCAAGCAGGTGCCTCATTTCATGAGCCACGAGAGCCGGGTGCTGCGCTGGTTGAATCGCGCAGCGCCAGGTGCCGCTCCGACCCTCGTGGCTGCCGACGACAGCGGGCGCAGCCTGCTCGCACACGTCCCCGGGGACGACCTCTACGGCGCGCCGGTCGCGACACGGCACCGGATCCTGGACCAGCTTCACGCGATTCAATGCGTTGCAGCGGAGGCGACGGCCGACTTGCTCGCGCTGGGCGTCCCCGATCGGCGAGGCGCCAAGTTTGCCGCGGACGCGGCTCACAAGCTCCTGGCCTGGTCAGCGGACTACCCCGGCCTCGACGAGATCTTGAAGCACCTCGACGAACAGGTGGCGCTGCTGGAGGAAGCTCGGTTACCGGCGACTCTGGTTCACTCCGACAACCACCCGGGTAACGCTCGCGAATCGGCCAACGGTGTCACCCTGCTCGATTGGGGAGAAGCATTCGTGGGCAGCCCGGTCACCGACCTGCTTGGCCTGATCGGCGGACTGTCCTCCGTGGAGGCAGCGCCTCTGGTCGAGCACTGGTGCTCGGTCTGGAAAACCGTCGCGCCCCGCTCGAAGCCGGAGTTGGCGCTCGAGGTTGCGCCTTTCCTCGCTGCGCTGCACGGCGCCGCGACCTACGCGCACTTCCTGCAGCAGATCGAGGAGAGCGAGTGGCCCTACCACCGCAACGACGTCCCCCGCTGTCTCGGGGACGCTCGAGAGCTACTCCGCCGCCGGCTCCTGCCGTTCGATCGCCGGGTCCGAGGGTGAAGCAGACGCCTTCGCCGGCGCGTCTGCTGACCCGGACGGCCTGGCCGACGCCGGCGCTTCTTCACCGTCCGACATCGGATTCGGATCTGGCTCAGGGTCCTCTGCGGGGGCTACTCGCGCCTTGCTGGCTGCCGGGCGTGACTCCGCGCTGGACTCTTGCGTGCGGTCCGACAGCAGCCACACACACGCACCCGTCACGATCACGACGATAGCGAGCAACTGAGCCCACCAGGGCGATGCCTCGTTGTCTGCCGTCCCCGCGGCGGCTGCTGGGGGCTGCTGGGACTGCACGGCTGAAGGCTTCGGCTCTGCGTCGTCGGTGGGTGCTGCCTGCGACGCCTCGGGTTCGGTCATTGGATCACCTTCTTCTAGCACGCCTGGCCGATTTTTCGGCAACGCAGCGGCGCCCTCGCGTGCCTCGCCGTGAGATCTCGAGCTCCGTGAGTGACGCCATGGGCTGAAGTCCGCTGGCGGTCCTCTCGGCGGGCCTCTCTCGAGCGCTCGGGGAAGAGCGAGTGTCGCCTGCGGAGTCTTTCGTTCGGCAAATCGCGGAACCGTGACCGATCGCCACGTTTAGAGAAAACGAGGTCCGCGAGTCCATTCACCGTCGTGCCACCACGTGCACGGAAACGCGAGTGAAGTTGAGTGTAGAGAAACGTGAGGCCGATACGGTGACTGCCTTCCAGGCGATGTTCGTCACGGCAGGGTACAGCTCGCCACGCGCCGTGGAGCGCGACGACTACGCGACGATCTTCGAGGCCGAGCGCGAAGGCGGACGAGTGCGACTCGTTTGCCTCGACGCGAGCGTCATGAAAAGCGCTCGGCCTCGAAG
>DATLIL010000728.1:0-2078 GCA_035539475.1 Polyangiaceae bacterium | reverse complement strand
CGTGAGCCAGGCGATCGCCGAAACCGCCTCAACACCGAGCGCGCCGCCGGAGACACCCATGGCGAGCGTGGCGAGCAGAGAAAAGCGAGAGGCGTCGGCGAAGGCGAAGCTCCAGGCCAGCAGCGCAGCGCCGCTGGCCTGGAGCTTCGCCTTCGCCGACGCCTCTCGCTTTTCTCTGCTCGCCACGCTCGCCATGGGTGTCTCCGGCGGCGCGCTCGGTGTTGCGGCGGTTTCGGCGATCGCCTGGCTCACGCCTCACGCGCGCGCGCTCGGGCTCTTCGTCGCGCTGCTGTCGCCGCTGCCACTGGCCGTCATGATGTTCTGCGGTGCGCTCGCGCTCGGAGCCGCCACCCAGCTCGGATTGGCCCAGGCCGGCGCAGCGCTCGGCTTCGCGCTCGGGCTGCTCGCCGTCGCGGCTGCGGCGCTCGAACTTTACCTGACGCGAGAGCGACCGGCGCTCTCGGCTCGTGTGGGCGCGCCAGTGGTCGCACTGCTCTGTGCCGGGCTCGCGCTCGTGCGAGCCGAGCTGCAGCTGCCCCACGACGAGGTGCGCGCCTACGGTGGCGACGTGCTCGCGTTCGCTGGTGGTGAACGGCAGCGTCTGGCGCTGGTCTCGCATCGCTCGCACTTCGAGCTCTATGTCGACCGCACGCTCAAGCTCTCCAGCGTCGACGCTCACCGCTACGCCGAAGCGCTGGTGCACCCCGCGCTGGCCGTGGCCGCGAGCCGCCGACGGATCCTGTTGCTCGGCGGCGGCACCGGCGTGATCGAGCGCGAGATCCTGCGCTGGAGCGGCGTCGAGACGCTGACCGTGGTCGTCACCGACCGCACGCTCGTCGAGCTCGCGCGCCGCTCGCCTTGGCTCGCCAGCGCCAGCACCGCGGCGCTCGCCGATCGGCGAGTGCGCATCGTCGAGGCCGAGCCCATCGTCTGGCTGGCGAGCAACCAGGCTCGCTTCGATGCCGTGGTCGCGGACGTCGAGGATCCCGTCGGTTACCGCCAGAGCAAGCACTTCACGCGCCATGCCCTGGGCCTCGTCGCGGCGGCCCTCGCCGACGGCGGCGTGGCCAGCCTGCAAGCGCCGTCTCCCCTCACCTTCCCGCACGCCTTCGCCAGCATCCGGACCACGCTCCTCGCGACCGGCCTCACCTTCGCGCCCTACCACGCCGCGCTGCCAGCGATCGGTGACGGCGGTTTCTTTCTCTTCGCAGCTGCGGACACTCGCTCGCTCCTTGATCGCGCCACCGAGGGGGCCCAACACCTCCCTGCGGGCCTGCGCTACGTCACCCCGAGAGCGCTTCCCTCCTTCTTTCACTTCGCCGCGGATCTCGGGCCTGCGCTGGCCGACGGCGTTCCGCCGAACACCCTGCACACGCAACCTCTGGTCGAGCTCTACGGCGATGATCACGAGCGGCAGCCCGAGCGCTGAGCGGCTGCCGGCGGGTCAGTGCAAGATCCACTTCCTCCAGAATAGTGGCCATCGCGTGCTGGCGCGACCGGCGGCGTTCTCGCTGCTCGCGGTGCTTCCACCGATCGCTCTTTTGGGGTAGTGGGGTCGTGTTTGATCAACAGTGGGATGGCAAAAATGGTGAAGGGCTCTCGAGACGCCAAGGTGTGGCGGCGCGGTTGGTTCGAGTTTCGTCTGGCACTCGTGCCGGTGCTCGGCTGTCTTCTGGCGCCTGCTTGTTATTCGGCTCGCAACTTGGACACGAGCGGAGGTCAGGGCGGCGCCGGCGGAGGTGGCGGAACCGCAGCAGCCGGGTGCCCGCTCTCCGTGCCAAGCAACGGGAGCTCCTGCGACTGCCCGAGCTGTGCCTGTTCCTACGACGCCGGCGACTGCTTTTGCTCGAGTGGAAGCTGGTCCTGCGACCCCATGTTCGAGTGTGCGAGCGGCGAGCGCATCCCGCTCCCGAGCGCTTGTGACGCCGTGCAGCACTGCGTCGACGGCTCCGACGAGCTCGGCTGTACTTGCGAAGCGTCGCAGTTCGATTGCGGCGACGAGTGCATCCCGCAGAGCTGGGTCTGCGACAGCACGAGCGACTGCGTCGATGGCTCCGACGAGATTGACTGTCCCTGCG